>JBDRDQ010000015.1:0-14984 GCA_043820695.1 Gemmatimonadota bacterium
ACTCCACCTGCGGTCGGTTCCGCCCGCCTCATCATCTCCCTAGAGGATTCCGCGGGGGCTCCGGTGGACGGCGCCGAGATTCTCGTCGAAGGAAACATGAGCCACGCCGGGATGGCCCCCGTGGTGGATACCGCCCAGGCCGAAGGTCCCGGAAGATATGGCGTCGCCGACTTTCGGTTCACCATGGCGGGCGACTGGGTCCTGACCCTCCGGGCCACCCTTCCGGATGGCAGGTGGGTGCAGGCCGGGAAGGCGACCAGTGTGGTGGGGGGCAGGGGGGGCGGCCTTTGACGAACGCCTCCGCCGGAGTCCGGCCGAGGGACCTTCTGAAGGCGCCTCTCCTGGGCCCGTTCCTCCGTTGGCGCCACTCCAGAAGCGTTCTTCAGGCCCTCTTTCTGGGGATGGCCCTCCTGGTGATGGCGGATGGCTTTTGGGGACCTCGCCTCGCCCCCAAGAACATGGCCGGCGTCCTCCCCTGGGTTCATTGGAGGGGGTTCGTAGCCTTGGCTCTCCTGGTGGCCGGAAACCTCTTCTGTATGGCCTGCCCGTTCATGTTGCCCCGCCGGTGGGCCAAGAAGCTCCTTCCGGCCCGTAAACACTGGCCCAAAGCGCTCCGGACCAAGTGGCTCGCCCTCTTTCTCCTCTTCCTTTTTCTATGGGCCTACGAGGCCTTCGACCTCTGGTCCAGCCCCCTTCTCACCGCATGGCTGGCCCTCGGCTATTTCGTGGCGGCTTTCGTCATCGACGGATTCTTCCGCGGAGCGGCTTTCTGCAAGCACGTCTGCCCCATCGGCCAATTCCATTTCGTGAACTCCCTGGCCTCTCCCCTGGAGGTGGCCATTCGGGAGGCGGGCGTCTGCGCCTCCTGCCGAACCCGTGACTGCATCGTGGGCCGCTACGAGAAACCCCGAGGGCTGGACAGGGGGGTGACCGCCCTCCGGCCTCACGAGCGAGGGAAGCTTCTTCAAAACGGATGCGAGCTCTGGCTCTACCAGGAGACCAAGGCGGGGAACATGGATTGCACCTTCTGCATGGAGTGCATTCACGCCTGCCCCCATGACAACGTGGGAATCCTCACCCGCCCCCCCGCGCGGGAACTCTGGGAGGATCCGCAGAGAGCCGGTGTCGGGCGCTTCAGCCGGCGCCCGGATCTGGCGGCCATGGCCCTTTTCCTCACCTTCGCTGCTTTCATGAACGCCTTCGGGATGGTGACCCCGGTGTACGCCCTGGAGGAATGGATGGGCCGGGCCATGGGAACAACATCGGGACCGGTGGTGGTCGGGGTCCTCTTCCTTTTCGGGATGATCCTCCTGCCGGCCTTCCTGGTCGGAGCCACGGCCTGGGTGTCGGCGACCCTTTCCGGGTCGGGGCGCACGATCACCCAGGAAGCCACACGGTACGGCTACGCCCTGGTTCCCTTGGGGTTCGGGATGTGGGTGGCCCACTACCTCTTCCACTTCCTGGTCGGCGGGCTCACCATCATCCCCCTCACCCAGGAATACCTGGCCTACCTCGGCTTCTCCCTGGCCGGGACGCCGTCCTGGGCCCTGGGCCCCATGGTTCCCGAATCTTGGCTCCTGCCACTCGAGCTGGCTCTCCTGGAGCTTGGCCTGTTGGTGTCCCTGGTCGTCGCTTTCCGAATTGCCGTTCGGGAAGTGGGCAATGGACCCAAGGCCGCCCGGGCTTTCGCCCCCTGGGGCCTGCTGGCCCTTTCTCTTTCGGTTGCAGGCGTTTGGCTCCTTCTCCAGCCCATGGAGATGAGGGGCACCCTGCTGGGGGGATGACGATGCTCCGTTCTCACCCCCTCCGCTCTCACCCCCTCCTTTACACCCTTCTCATCGGCATAGGCCTCCTCGGCTCCCTCCTCGTCGCTGGGCCAGTTGATCTCCAGGCAGACGGCGGCACCCTGAGGGCCGCCAATGTCCCCATGGGCGCCTACCGGGTGAGCGTCTTCACCGATCCCACGCCTGTCGGTCCCGATTCCATCGACGTGTCGGTGCTTGTCACCTTCGAAAGAGGACGGGGGGTGGCAACAGGGCTCGAGATCGAGGTGGTGGGGCGGAGGGTGGACGGAACCGGAGAGGAGATCAGACATCCAGCCACCCGGGATCAGGCCATCGATCCCAGGTACTACGCAGCGAAGTTCGCCCTTGGATCCGAAGGGCTATGGGAGCTCCGGGTTCGGGTAAAGGGACCGGAGGGAGAGGGTGAAACCGGCTTCCAGCTCTCCGTTCGGGAACCCGGTCTGCTGGGAAACCCCTACCTCATCCTCACCGCAGCCCTTCTCCCGCTGCTCCTGGTGGGGTGGTGGTTGAAGCGTTCTAGCTTACCATCCACCCATCCTGGAGATTGATGATCCGGCTTCCGTAGGCCGCCCAGGCCTCGTTGTGCGTGACCTGGATGATCGTGGTGCCCTCCCTATTCAGGGTCTTGAGAAGGTCCATGATCATCCGGCCCTGGGAGGTGTGGAGGCTCCCCGTGGGCTCATCGGCCAGAATCACCTTGGGCTCAGCGATGACCGCGCGGGCAACCGCAACCATCTGCTGCTGCCCGCCTGAGAGCTGGTTGGGGTACAGGTCCTTCTTTCCGACCATCTGAAAGCGATCCAGGGTGTCGGCAACGATGGCCTGCCTCTCCTTCCGCTTCACATTCCGGTACGACAAAGGGATTTCCAGATTTTCGTACACGGTCAGGTCATCCAGCAGATGGTACTGTTGGAAGACGAACCCAATGTACTGCCGGTTCAGTGCGATTCGATCCTTCGGCCTCATGGCGTGAACCGCATCATGGAGAAGAAAGAACTCTCCTCTCCAATCTCCGTCTAGCATCCCCAGAATGGCCAACAGGGTGGATTTCCCGGCTCCCGAAGGACCCATGATCGTGATGAAATCCCCGGACTCGATGTCCATGGTTATGCGCCGGAGCACGAAGGTTTCACCGGCGCCGGTCTTGTAGGACTTCTCGAGATTTCGAAGGCTGATTAGGGGCATTGCATCCGACCCTGCGCTTTCAGGTTACGTCGAAGCCGACCTCTTCGATCTCAGCCATCTTCTTGGCGTGTTCTTCGGTCACCACCTGGCCGTCGAAGAGGTAGATCATCCGTTCGGCCATGTGGGCGTACCGCGGGTCGTGGGTCACCATACAAATGGTGGCGCCGTCGTTGTGCAGCTCCTTCAGAAGCTCCATGACCGCATGTCCGTTTTTCGAGTCCAGGTTTCCCGTAGGCTCGTCGGCTAGCAGGATCAGGGGCTTCCCAACGATCGCCCGGGCCACAGCCACCCGCTGCTGCTGCCCCCCCGATAGTTGAGAGGGATAGTGATTGATTCGGTGGGCCATGCCCACTCGTTCGAGGGCTTCCTGCACCCGCTCCTTCCGCTCCTTCCCCGGCATGCCCCGGTAGGTGAGGGGAAGCTCCACGTTTTCGTATACCGTCAGGTCCCCGATGAGGTTGAAGGCCTGGAAAACGAAGCCGATGGCCTGGTTCCGGATCTTCGCCCGGGTGGAGGCCGTCAGATTCTCCACCGGCTCATTGTCGAGGACGTATTTCCCTCCGCTGGGAGAGTCCAGAAGCCCCAGGATGGAAAGGAGGGTGGTCTTGCCGCAGCCGGAAGGCCCGGCGATGGAGACGAACTCACCCTTCCTCAACTCCAGATCGATGTTGGAGAGGGCGTGGGTCTCCACCTCTTCAGTGTAGAAGACCTTGCTCAGACCCTTGAGGTGGATGAGCGAATGGGTGTCGTTGGACATGGTATTCCTCTATCTCATGAGCTTCTGGCGGTGGCTTGTCCTGGGCAGGGCTCCACTTGTCCCTGCATTACGGTTGGTTGACTCCCCTGGTTTCATCGAGGGGCCGGCCCTCAACCCCTGAGCCTCACCCGATCGTATCCATCCCACTGGTCCATGGGTGAAAGGATGACCACGTCTCCCGGTTGAAGGCCCTCCAACACCTGGATCTCGTTTACCGAACTAGCTCCCAGTTGGACGCTCACACGCTCAGCATAGTTGCCATCCTCCACGAGCTTGAAGATCCCCACCCGGCTGTTGGCGTTTCCAAAGGCCGGCCGGCCTACATAGATCACGTCCTCCAGCCGTTCGATTTCCACGGTACCGTCGATGCTCAGATCGGGCCGGGCGCTCCTGGGCAGACTATCCGGAAGGGCCACGTCGATGAGAACGGATGCGTTTTGAACGGCCGGGTCGATTCGGCTCACAGTGCCGATGATGGTGTCGTTTCGGGTGTCGATGTAGGCCCTCTGCCCAACCGAAATGTCCTGGGCCTGGGTCTGGGGAATCCGGACTTCGGCCCGTAGGCGGCCGGGTTGAACCACGCGCGCAAGACTTCCTCCGGCCTGGACCCACTCCCCTTCCTGGACCGGGAGCTCGGCCAGCACGCCGGAAACCCCCGCCGTTACCTCGAGGGAAGCGAGGCGCACGGCGTTGAACTGGACGATGGCCTGAAGACGCCCGACCTGCGTCCTCTGAGCCTCGATCTGTTCCTCCACCGAGGACGCCAGAACCTGCAGACGCTCCCGTTCTAGGCCCAGGCGGGTCTCCAATTCCTCGGCCAATTCCTGGCTACGCTCCAGCTCCGCCTTGGCCACAAGGTCAGGGTTCCGCTCGAAGAGGCGCTGGTTTTGCCCGTAAACCCGGTTGGCGTCGAGAGACTGGGTCCGCATTTGGGCCACCATCCCCTCCTGGGTCAGGCGCTGGGTCTCCAAACCGGAACGGAGGGTGATGAGCTGTGCCTCGGCCTGGCTCAGCTGCTGTTGGGACTGGAGAAGCTGCACCTCCACGTCAGGGTTGCTCAATCGAAGGATGACGGTGGAAGAGTCGATCTCGATTCCGGGGAGGAGGTACCGCTGTTCGACCCGGCCGGCCGTGACAGCCGTGATATACCGCATTTCCACGGGAACCAGGGTTCCATTCCCCCTCACCGCCCGGACCATGGTCCCGAACTGGACCGTGTCCGTCCAGACGGTGGCTCGATCCACGGACGGCGCCGCCGGTTTCAGGCTCCGCAGACCCCAGGTAATGAGAATGAGAACGACGATGCCGACCGTTGCCTGAATGATCCGCTTGTTTCTTTTGGGTTTCTGCTCTCGGATGATGTCCAAGGAAGCACCCTCGCAAGTCTATGGTTTATTGGGAAGAGCCGGATTCGGGACGAAGCCGCTCTCCCACAGAAGCCTCCAGCGCCCAAAGGGCCCCGTGGAAGCGATAACGCGCGTTTAGGAAGTCCCGTTCCGCTGCCGCCACCGAGCTCTGGGCTTCCAGCAGTTCGAGGAATGTGGCCGCGCCCAGGCCATACCGCTCCTGGGCCAGGTCCAACTGTTCGTCGGCGACCTCCCGATTCCGCTCCTCGATCTCCACCACCTCCACCGCCGTCGAAAGTTCGTCGTAGGCCTGGGTCACGGCGGTCTCCAGCCGGAGCTCCTCGGCCCGTCGGTTGAACCGTGCGTCCTCCGCCATGGCCTTGGCCTCCTGCATCTGCCGACCTCGGCTCAAACCCTGGAACACCGGGAAGGACAGCTGGACATAAAGGCTCAAGGGCTCCTTCCGGAAGTCGAAGGGGAAGACATCGTTGCCAGCCAGGATAAGAGCCTCCCTCTGGGGCGTGGCGCCGAGGTTGGAGCAATCCCTGGGATACCCGGTGACGGGCCCGCTCAGGCCGCTGACCACCTGGTTCAGGAACTGGCAATTCTGTAAGGATCCTTCCGCCCCGTCCCGGTACTGCCCCAGGAGATAGTCCGTGTCCCCGATTTCCCGGGCTCGCCCGGACCATGTGGCCTGGAGAAAGAGATTGGGGAAATACGAGCTCCAGGCTTGCCGGACCCGAGCGATCCCGGCGCTTTCCTGAGCTTGGTAGGCCCTAAGTTGGGGGTGGATGGCCATGGCCCGGTCGACCAGCTCCTCCCGGTTCCAAAAGGGCAGGAAGACCCCGAACTCACTTACGAGCTCGAAATCACCGGGATGCCGGACACCCAACTGCTCCACCAACCGCAGCTTCTCTGATCTGAAAAGACTCTCGGCCTCGATAAGTTGCACCCGAGCGCGGCCCTCCTCGACCTCCGCCTGTTTCCCATCGGTGGGGATCACCGCCCCCACTTCGACCCTGGCCTGGGCCAGCTCCATACTCTCGGCTGCCCGCTCGAGTTGGCGCCGGGCCACCTCCACCGCATCTCTCGCCCGGAGGGCAATCAGATACTGGGCCGTCACCGCCGACTCCAGGTTGTACTCCGCCGCCCGGATCCCGGCTTCCGTCGCCCTCAGGTTCGCCTTCGCACTTCCAACCTCGAAGAAGGTACTCCCACTAAGGGTGTACCCCAGATTCAGATTGTATCCGGAGAAGTAATAGTCCGTGCTCCCGATGCCGAAGTCTTCACCACTGTAGATCCCGGTGGACGGAATACCCGGGGCCAGGTACTGGCCGCTCAGTGACGAATTCACGGTGGGGAGGAACGCCGCGTAGGCCTCCCGCTTCCCCCACTCTGCAGCACCCTGGTTGTTGGCGGCCATAAGGAAGTTCGGATTGTTCTCACGGGCCAGGCGAACCGCCTCGTCCAGGGAGAGGGAAGATCCGATCTCCTGACCCTGGATCGGGCTCGAAGCCCCCAAACAAAGAAGCAGTCCCACCACCGACTGCCGCACAAGACCGCCTCGACCTCGAATCACCGTATCGGCTCCTTCCTGGAATCCTGTGCAAGCATGGCCCATTCCACGGGTTCTTCAACGTGTAGCCCTACGGCCATGAGATGCAGAAAGTTGCATCAAGGTTGGAATCAGGAATCTGGCGCTCTTCCCATACCTAGACAATCGACAATCGTCGCCCAATCCTGACGTCCCTTCTGTCGAGTGTCAAGAGAAGGGGGCGCGGCCCTTCCAACCGGATCCGCGGACCCGTATTTTGCTATTCGATGACCGCGACAGCGAATATGGACTGGAAGGAGGCCCTGGAGGCCCACCTGGGCCCCGACACGATCGAGGTCGGGGTCCCTCTGGCGCCCCTCACCACCTTCCGGATCGGGGGTCCCGCCGACCTGTTCTTTCGGGCTACCACGGCTGAAAAGCTCGTGGCCGTTCTCACCCGGACCAGAGAGCTCGGGGTTCCCACTTTTCTCCTGGGCCGGGGCGCAAACATCCTCGTGGGTGACGGGGGGTTTCGGGGCCTGGTCATCCAGTGCCTGGTGGGTGGTATCGACTTCTTGGACCCGCAGCGCGTACGGGCCGGGGCCGGCGTGGAGGTCTTCCCAAGCCTCATCCGGGCCACCGTTGAGGCAGGCCTGGGTGGCCTCCATCACTTCGTAGGAATACCCAGCTCCGTGGGTGGAGCCATCTGGCAGAACCTCCACTTCCTTTCCCCCGCACCGGCCCGGGAGCGGACCGTTTTCATAGAAGAATTCGTGGAATCGGCTGAGATCTTCTCGGAAGAAGGGAGACGGGAGGAGGTCGATCGGGAGTATTTCAGCTTCGGTTACGACTACAGCATCCTCCACGACCGTTCCGATACCGTCCTCTCCGTGACCTTCCGCCTTTCACCTCATCCCCTCCCGGAGATGAAACGGGTCATGCAGGAAAACCTCCGGTGGCGAAGGGAGCGGCACCCCGATCTCCTACGGCATCCTTCCGCCGGGTCCATATTCAAGAAGGTGGAAGGGGTGGGAGCCGGGCGCCTCATCGACCAATGCGGACTCAAAGGAAGGATCCACGGAGGCGCCCAGATCTTCGAAGGTCACGCCAACATCATCGTGAATCTGGGGGGTGCAACGGCCGCCGACGTCCTCGCCCTCATGGCATTGGCCCAGGAGACCGTTTATGCCCAAACCGGCCAAACCCTGGCGCCGGAAATCACGATGGTAGGGGAGTTCTAGCCCCGAGGCCTATCCCACCCAGCTCCAGACGGTATACCCAAGAAACGAGAGGTGTATGAGCAGGAAACCCCCCAGCACGACCCGGGGAAGCATCAGGCCGTCCATACGAAGGTTTCGGACGGTGGTCCAGATGGGGATCACGAGGAGCCATCCCAGAAAGGGAATGGCTTTGGAAGCCACGAAGGGAATGGTATCCAGAAAGGGGGAGGGCCCCCGGTCAGGGGCCAGGAGGCTGACGAAGAGCCCCGCGGCCAGAGGGAGAAGGACTGTCAGCTCAGGAGCGACCAGGAGAGCATTCACGAAGAACCACCCGCCCTGGGGCGTCTCGATCCACGGATTCTTGCCTTCAACCTCCATCATTTCTCTCATGGCCCCTACTACTCCTCTTCATCGATGACGATCCGCCGCAGATCCGTCCCCATGTGGGCTCGGATTCGAAGGAGGAGGAAAACGGCCACGGCGGCCAACCCCACCACCAGTCCCCACCAGAGACCCACTGGCCCCGCCGGGGTCCGAAAACCCAACCAGACACTCACCGGCATCCCCAGGCACCAAAATCCAAGGAGATTCACAATCATCGGAGACCGGGTGTCCCCCACCCCACGCAGTACGCCGGACGAAACGACCTGAAGGCCGTCGAAGATCTGGAAAACCCCGGCAAGGGGGATGAGGAGGGCCGCCAGCGCCACCACCTCCGCGTCATCCGAATAGACCAGGGCGAAGACCTCCGGAAAGAGGAGGAAGAGGGCGCCGGTTAGAGTCATGAAGGCCACCCCTATGAGAAGCCCGGCCCCGGCCGCCCGGCGGGCTCCGGCCAGATCCTCCCGGCCCACCCCCTGCCCCACCAGGACCGCTGTGGCCTGGGAGATGCCCAGAGGGACCATGAAGGTGAGGGAGGAGAGGTTCAGGGCCACCTGGTGCCCCGCCATGGCCACGGTCCCCATCCACCCCATCAGGATCCCTATGGCCCCGAAAGCCCAGAACTCCAGACTGAACTGAATCCCTATGGGAGCCCCTAGCCGGATCATCCGCCCTAGTGGCTGCAATAGGAAAACCTCAGGCCGCAGCGGACGGATGAACCCCTTGAGGAGGGGCCACGCGAACCCCAGCAGCCCCAGGAGCATGAGCCACCTGGAAAGGCTGGAGGCCCATCCCGAACCCACCGCGCCCATCGGTGGGAATCCCAGCTTTCCGAAGATCAGGACCCAGTTGAAAAAGAGATTGGCAAGGTTCGCCAACACGATGGTGACGACGATAGGGGCCACCCGCCCCATGGCCTGCAGGGTTTGCCGAAGGACAATGAAGGCGAGAAAAGGAAAGACACCCGGGATGGAGGCCAGGGCGTAACCGGCGGCCACAGGCACGACCTCGGTCGGTTGCCTGAGGGCCGTGAGGAAGAAGGTCCCTGGCCAAAGGGCCAGGCTGGCGGGAAGGCTCAAAACGAGCGCCAGCAACGCTCCCCGCTGAAAAGCCCGGGCAACGGCAGGCCGATCCCCGGCCCCCATGGCCTGCGAGACCACCGGGTCCAGGGACAGAAGCAGGCCCATGGGAAAGACGATGGCCGTGAAGAAGTACAGGCTACCCAGAGCCACAGCCGCCAGGTCCCTGGCAGAGAAGTGGCCCACCATGATGGTGTCCACCACACCCATGAGCATCATCCCGACCTGCACGGCCGCCACGGGAAGGGCGAGCCCCACTACCGCCCTGATCTCTCTCCTGGTGGGTTTCAGCAGTCCGAAGGAGGCTCCCTCCTCACCGGGCATGATCGGATTCACTTTGGGCGTCCTCGGAGCCCCCTTTTCCCATCCTTCGGGCCAACTGGGAGGTGAGGGGTTTTCGCCCCAGGAATCCATCCCCCACCTCGTGCCAAGCACCCAACTCCTCTTCTCCCAGGCGCCAGCAGAGGTAAACCCATCGTCCGTCCAACCTGGTGGGGAAGTCCAGAAGACCGTGCTCCAGGCCTCCCTGGGGAAAGCGGATGCCCAGGGCCAGGATCTCCTCCCGGATAAGACGCTCGATCTCCCCCACCGCTCCCCCGATGGCTTTCCTATGGGCCTCGAAGTCCACATGGTCCGGGTTGTCCGGGTTCCGGATTCTTCGGCCCCAGATCACGTCCAGGATCTTGATCTGATCCGTGCGCTCGCCTACCACACCTCGCAGTTCCTGGATACGACCAAGAACCTCACGGAGGTGGGGCAGGAGGGCATTGGCCTCCCCAACGGTGAAGTTGCGGCGTCTCATCGGCGCGAACGCCTTAACGGCCGTTATCCGCCAAGGAGAGCCTCCAACGCCGTGTGTCCCTTCGCCCGCGCCATTTCCAAAGGCGTCCTGCCGTCTTCGCTCCGTGCCGTCAACGAAGCACCGTGCTCCACCAGGAGACTGGCGATTTCCCCCCGTCCTCGGGCCGCCACCGCATGAAGGGGGGTCCATCCCCCGGCCTGAGCCACGTTGGGATCGGCGTCGCTTTCCAGGAGCATCCGGGCCAACTCCAGGGAGGTGGCCAGATCCCGGTGAGCCGTCGCGCTGTGAAGGGGCCGAACCTTGAATGCGTTGGCCGAGGAGGTGTTGGGGTTCGCTCCGGATTGAAGAAGCAGCCGCGCCGTTTCCACCCTTCCGAAGTACACAGCCAGGCCCAGAACCCCGAACCCGTCAGGGGCCATCGCCTTTGCGCCCAAGGGGGTCTTCTTCAGAAGCTCAGCCACCAGCTCCGTCTCACCGAGGGCGGCCGCCTCGAAAAGGTCCGGCGTTGGAGTCCGCTCCCAGATCAGCTTGGCCAGATCCTCATGGCGGAAGTAGAGGGCAAGGAGAATCGGGGTCCGTCCCTCGGTGTCCCTACTGGACACCATGGTCGGATCCTCACTCAAGAGGGCCCCGACCCTGAAAGCATCGTTACCGGCTATGGCCTGCACGAGCTGCTCGAACCGATCGGTCACGGATCACCATCCACGCGGAGTTTGAACGTTGAGAGGAACCGCAATCTAGGCCCCCATCCCTCTCCTTTCCACCGCCTCTCCCGTGACAGGTCGCCGACCAGTGCCTATCCTTACGGCGTTTCGAGTTCCTCGGAGCTTCCCGGCGCATTGCTGCGCGGTCGCGGACACGCTCGTAAAAAGCCAAGGAAAGGGAATGTTCTACGATCAGGGTTGCGTCGGACGGATAGAGCTGGGGTCGATTCCAAATGAGGTGGCGAGGCGTTTGGCCGCCATCCCTGGAGAGTGGCTCGAGTTCGACTCCCCGTCCGGAGCCATCGTTGTTCGTCATGTGGAGCCCACCTCGGCCCGGCACCTCCCCACCATCTCCTTCGAGCTGGTGCGGATCTTTTCCGAGTTGCCGGCGGAGCTGCATGGCGATATCCCCGGGGGGGACCTTTTCGTGCACACCGAGGAGGAGCGTGGCCAACTGGTCCGGATCAGGGTCGAACCCGGCGGCACCATCCACATCCAATGGGCACACCCGGAGTTCAAGCGGGCACTCAGGCGTCCGTACATGGGCGGGGCGGAGTTGACCATCGACCCGGAGGTTCAGCGCCTCGACGGGGCGGTCACCTTCCGATCCCCGACCCCGGAAAACGCGGCCGTGACCCTCCAGGATTTTGCCGACACCTTCGAAGGGCTCTACCCTGAGGGAGACTGCGTGGCCAGGGCCGCGGGAGGCGCTGAGGTGGAGTTGAAGATGAAGGAAGTGAATCTGGACGCAGCCTTGTTGGTAGGACTTCTCCAGAAGCTGGCCGACCCCCGGAGTCTCTCCGGTGGTTTCGAGGTGAGCTCATTTGGAACGGTTCTTCCAGAGAGACAACTCCGACTCTTGTTCGAAGACGGGAAGCTGTGGGTACAACACCCCCTTCTTTGGGCGCCAACGAATCCTTAGAACCGACGAATAAGCACCTTAAGACCGACGATAAAGCACCATTTCGCAGAACACCAAGGAGACTCCGCCGTGCTTGATTACGGGTTGACGGAAGACCAGCAGGCCATCAAAGATCTGGCCAGGAAAATCGCAGATGAAGAAATCCGCCCCGTGGCGGCAGCGTACGACGTTTCGGGGGATTTCCCCTGGCCCATCGTGAAGAAGATGGCCGAAGTGGATCTCTTCGGCATTCTGGTTCCGGAGGAGTACGGCGGATTTGGCGGGACCATGACCATGAACATGGTCCTGATCACGGAAGAGCTCTCCAAGGCCTGTGGCGGAACGGCCCAGGCTTTCGCCGGCACCGCCCTGGGCGTTCTGCCCATCCTGATAGCCGGAAGCCTGGAGGTGAAAGAGCGGTTTCTCCCCGCGGTGGCTTCCGGGCAACGCCTTTGCGCTTTCGCCATCACGGAGCCGGGCGCCGGTTCCGATGCCGGCGGAATCCGTACTACCGCCATCAGGGACGGCGATCACTACGTTCTGAACGGCACGAAGCAGTGGATCACCAATGGGGGTGAGGCGGAGATCTATACCATCGTGGCCCTGACCAGTCCGGGAAAGGGGCCCCGCGGCGCCAGCGTGATCGTGGTGGAAAAGGATACGCCGGGGTTCAGCTTTGGGAAAAAAGAGGACAAGATGGGAATTCGGGCCTCAGTCACCCGAGAACTCATCTTCCAGGATTGCCGTGTCCCGGTGGAGAACCTTCTGGGTAAGGAGGGTACGGGGTTCGTCACCGCGATGAAGACCTTCGACGCGTCCAGACCCGGCGTCGGAGCCCAGGCCCTGGGAATCGCCCAGGGCGCTCTTGACCTGGCCGTGGGTTACTCCATCGAGCGCCGCCAATTCGGCCACCCCATCTCCTCCTTCCAGGGCCTCCGGTTCATGCTTGCCGACATGGCCATAAAGGTGGAGGCGGCCCGGGCCCTCATCTATGCCGTTTCCCGGCATATCGACTCGGGGTCGAAGCACCGCGCCACCATGTACTCGGCCATGTCCAAGTGCTTCGCCGGGGACATCGCCATGGAGGTCACAACCGACGCTGTGCAGGTCTTCGGAGGGTACGGCTACATGCGGGACTATCCGGTGGAGAAGTACATGCGGGACGCCAAGATCACCCAGATCTACGAGGGCACGAACCAGATCCAGAGAGACGAGATCGGGAAAATCCTGGTCGGGGATCACGTCGCCGGCCGGGGCAGCAACGGGTAGCCTATCCAGACCCAGGCCCCATCCAGGGAAAGCGGGCCAGGATCATTCCTTGCATCTCCATGGACTTCTCCATTCTCATCAAAAAGCGAGGAATCCACCATGTCGTCGTTCATTACTTCCTCTCGGCGCGCCGTCAGGCTTCTGCCCCTCCTGGCTCTAACCCTGCTCCCGACCTCAACGGCATCGGGCCAGGACGGGCTCAAAGTCTACATCTCCGCCGACATGGAGGGCGTGGTGGGGGTGGTTACTTCGGACCATCTGGGGCCTACCGGCTGGGAGTACCAGAACGCCCGGAAGTGGCTCACGGGTGAGGTCAACGCTGCGATCGGCGCGGCCAGGGCGGCGGGGGCTACGGAGATCGTGGTGAGCGACTCCCATGGGAACGGGGAGAACATTCTCCTGGATGAGAGTCCCAGGGGCGTCAGGCTGGTCCGGTCCTGGCCCCGCCCCTTGGGCATGATGCAGGGCATCGACGAGAGCTTCGATGCCGTCCTCTTCATCGGGTACCACGCCAGCACCACCAATCCGGAGGGCGTTCGGGCCCACACCATGTCCTCCGGTACGTTGACGGCGATCAAGCTGAACGGCGTGGCCGTTCCGGAGGCCGTCATCAACGCGGCCATCGCCGGACATTTTGGCGTTCCCGTGGTGATGATCTCCGGTGACGATGCCATCATCGCCGAGGCCCAGGGGCATCTGGGAGATATCGAAGGGGCGATCCTGAAGTGGAATTACGGCTTCCACTCAGCCCTCACCGTCACCCCTGAAGAGGGCCAGGAAATCATCGCCGAGAAGGTGGCTGCGGCCTTGGCCCGTGTGGACGAGTTCGAGCCGTACCGCCTGGAAGGCCCGATTGTGGTGGAGGTAAGCTTCAAGAACTACCTCGCGGCCGAGCTCCTGGCCTACCTGTCCATTGTGGACCGGGTCGACAGCCACACCATCTCCTTCACAGGGAAGGACATGGTGGAGGTCTCGAAGTTCCTGGGCTTCATGACACGGTACCAGCCGGATATCACTCCATGAGGAGAAGCCCGAAGGCGGAATCCTGGCGGCCGGTCGGGTATGGGAAATGTCCGAGTTGGCCGAATTGTCCGAATTGTCCGAGTAGAATTGTCCGAGTAGCCTTGTAGGAAGCCTCTCCACCCCCGTATTTTCAGCCCAGACCGGGAAGTACGACGGCTGGATCTTTTGGATTGAGAGGACAGCATGCGTTGGATCGCCCTGCCCCTGGTTTTTGTCCTGGGTTTCGCCGGTTGCGGCCCGAGCGCGGAGGAAACGGCCGCTGCCGCCGCAGCCGCTGCCGCGGCCGCAGAGGACAGCTTATTGGCTGCCTCGGTGGCTGCCTTTGATGCGTCTGTGTTCGATACGCTGACCTGGGAAAGCGAAGCAGCTGCGTTGGCCCGGGGAGCGCAGGTCTACACCTTCAGCTGTGCCCGATGCCACGGCCCGCAGGGCCTGGGCGACTCGGGCTTCGTTCGGGGCGGCGATACGCTCCGGCCCCCTTCCTTCCGGGAGCCTACCTGGCGGTTGGCCGATGACAAAGAGGGGATTCGAGGCGCAATCTTTATCGGCACCGGTGAGAGCATGCCTCACTGGGGGTTGGAAGGCCTGAAAGCCGAATCCATCGACGCAGTGACGCTCTATATTCTGAAGGGCTTGGGGGGAAGCTGATCTAGGGGCTTCACCCGATGGAAATGGGGCCCCAGGGGGAGGGGGGATGGGCCATCTCCTCCCTCTCCGCCTGGAACAGGGTCTCCCTTACCAGCTCCACGAACCGGCGAAGCTCCTCCGGGTCCTTCCTCAGGGTCCGCCGCAGCCCTCCACTTATCTCCAGCTGTGCACCGGTCCCGGACCGCCCCCGATTGCAGATATTCGTGGGGTGGACCCCGCCGAGTCCTTTTCGGGGGCTCTCCACCGGAAAGCCCGCCTCTTCAAGAACTCCGGCAAAACGGTCCCGAAAGAAGATCCACAGCCCCCCGACCATGACGAAGTGCCGATCAG
>JBDRDQ010000016.1:0-14677 GCA_043820695.1 Gemmatimonadota bacterium
ACCTGGCCCGAGCACTTCGAGATGAACAACATGGAGCTGGCTTACGGACGGCTCTTCGACGTGGGAGAGGACCAGGGCCGCCGCCGCGTGGCCGTTCTGGGTGCGGAGGTTCCCGCGAGCTTGGGTGGAGTTCCCCCGGAGCTTCTTCTGGGTCGGAGTATCCAACTCCGGGGAATCACCTTCGAGGTGATCGGCGTGCTGAAGCCGAAGGGGACTTCATCCGGTTGGATGAACCCGGATAGCCGTATTTACATCCCCTTGGGCACGGCCCTGTACCGTGTGTCAGGGGGAAGGGACTACTTGGGGGCCATCTCCGTTCAGGTGCAGGCCGGTGGCGAGCAACGACCCGGGGAAATCCAGAAGTTCATGGACAGGGCGTACGCCGAGATCGATCGCATCTTGCGGAGAGAGCACCAGATCCTCCCCGGAAGCGATGCAGACTTCGAAATTCGGAACTTCGCCGATCTGCTTGCGACCTTCGAAGAGACGGCTCAGACCTTCACCTTCCTCCTTGCGGGCATCGGAGCCGTGAGCCTCTTGGTGGGGGGGATCGGCATCATGAACATCATGCTGGTGAGCGTCACGGAGCGAACCCGGGAGATCGGGGTCCGGAAAGCCATGGGCGCCACCCGGTCGAATATTCTCTTTCAGTTCCTGGTAGAGTCCCTTGCCCTCTGCTTGTTGGGTGGGATCATTGGGGTGGGGGTCGGTTGGGGTGGGGCCTACCTCCTGGGAACCATGGGTGGCCAGACCACTGCGGTGGCCATGGACTCTGTGGTCATGGCATTGGGATTCTCGGCCGCCATCGGGCTCTTCTTCGGAATCTGGCCGGCTCGCCGGGCTGCCAGGTTGGATCCTATCGTGGCTCTCCGCTACGAGTAGGGCTGGGCTGCTGGAGGCGTCGGCGCGGGAGGGCGCCGGCGCCTCCTCCTATCTTCGGATCAGAATCTCCACTGGGCTCCCCTTCCGGATTACTCGGATTCGAAGAGGCCCCTCCACGATTCCGAGGCCGAAGCGAAGATCCGAGAGGGAGGCCACTTCCTCCCCGCCCACCCTGATGATGACGTCTCCACCTTGGAGACCGGCGTCGGAGGCAGGAGTGCCCTTCATGACCTGGACCACGAAAACCCCCTCATCCACCGGGAAGTATTGGGCCAGATCCGGACTTAACGGTGCCAACTGGGCTCCCATCATGATGTTCTGCCCCATGATGACTGGTGATCCGAGGCGCCCCATCACGGCGTCATAATCTCCCCTGGCCCGAGCAAGGCCGGACTCCTGCTCCTTTTGGAGCTCCATCCAATGGCGCTGCATCTCTTCCTCGCTCACCCGACGGAGGCGTGCCGAGAGTTCCTGTTGCTCAGCCAGCAGGCCAGCTTCCCGGGCGCGAATCTCCCGGATCCGATCATCCTGCCTGACCATCTCCTCTACGGAGCCCTGCCTGGTTGCGGAGAGCTCCCGTCGACGGGAAAGCTCTTCCCGCCGGACCGCGGTCAGCTCTCTGCCCAGCTTGGCCAACTCTGCCTTGAGTGCGGAGGTGGCTGGGGATTCCACGATGAGTGCCTGGAAAGGCATGGTGAACTCCGGAGCCATGAGGAAATCTCCGGGTGCGACTACGAGGTTGTCGGGGAAGGGCTCAAAGAGCCGGAATCTGACACCCACCTCCCTCTCGTCGGCTTGTATGGTCGGGACTCGGAGGATCTGCAGTCTCACATCCCCCGTTGTGTCGTCCAGGTGCGCTCCAGCGAAGTTCAACCGCAGGGAATCCAGCTTCTTGAGTATGTTCCCACTAAGGGTTTCGAGTTCGATAACCATCCGCCGAGCATCAGGGCCCACGACAATGGTAGAGGGAGGGGCCTCATTGGCTTCCACCAGGAATTCCAGAGGCATCCCTCGCCGGTTGACCATGATCCGGACAGGGTCTCCTGGTTTCAGGTTGTCGCGGAAGGAGGAGAAAACCCTCTGGGAGACCTGCCGCCCGTTCAGGTGGGTGATCGTGTCTCCTACCCGGATCCCGGCTTCCTCCGCGGGACCTCCTTTCGCCACCTCGGTGATGACCACCAGAGTTTCCTCCTGTCCTCCGAGGGACCTCAAGGTGAAATCGACGGTGATCCCCACCCACCCACCGGGCGCCGCACGATAGCTCCAGGCTATCTCCTGGGTAGTCCCCGCCTGTGGCACCGCCAGGGGCGTCAGAGAAAGAAGCGCGATCAATAAAGAGTACTTCATCGAATCATACCTCGGTTTCCGGCTCCCACCGGGTCAAAAAACGCGGTCGCTGGGGGAAAGGGACGCGGTGCGAAGGAGGGCTTGGCGTTCCGCCAGGGCGCTTACCAGCACGCCGTTGAGAAACGGGTCGGCAGGGGCCTGTTGGACAGCGGCCCGCCCTGCCGCAACGATTGCCTCCAGGGCCGCAAACCGAATCGTGGGGTCCCCGATGAAGGTGGGGTCCCCCTGAGAATCCAGGATCTGCCTGTATCGAAGAAGGGCATCCATGTACTGCCGCTCGGTTCTGTTTACGGCATCCGCCGCGTCCGCCAGATTCGAAAGCGGCACGGCCTGGGTTCCCACCGGAATCAGCTGGAGGCCCTGGGGTGGAGAGCCTTGCGCGAAATCGCCGCCCTCACCCGGCGCGAACGCTCCTCGGCCAAGAGCCGCTCCCCCAAGGAACAGGACAAGGGCGGCTGCCGCCTGCATCCACCCGGAGGACCACCAGTGGGAGGCTCGGCGGGCAAGGCCGCTGGACCGGATCAGTCCCTCACTTACCAAGCGGGCCTCCAGAGCCTCCCAATCTCCAGCCGGAGGTCGAAGGTCGGGAAGAGAACCGATGGATTCGGTTTGCTCCTGGAGGCCTCTCAGCTCCAAACGGCATGCGAAACAGGACTCCAGGTGTTTCTCCTCATCTGGAGACGGTGCTTCGCTGACGAGTCGCGCCAGGCTCTCAATCTTCAAATGCCCCATGCTTCTACTCCCTGTTCACCCTCATCTCCGTCTCCCTGAGCGGGGCGGAGGAGTTCTCTCATTTTTCCCCGGGCCTTGAAAAGCTGTGACTTGGAGGTCCCTGCGGTCACTCCCAGAAACTCCCCGATCTCCTCGTGGGTGTACCCTTCCACATCGTGAAGAATCAGCACTTGCCGCATCCCGTCAGGGAGTCGATCCATGGCCCGTTCCAGAAGATCGCCCAGGAGAACGTCTCCTTCGCCCGAATCCACCGGAATGGCCTCGGGCATCGGGCCTTCCCTTTTCGTCCTCGTATCGGCCTTTCTGAGTGCCTGCAGGGCCGAATTGACCGCGATCCGGTGGAGCCAGGTAGAGAACCGGGCATCTCCCCGGAAGGTCGGGAGAGCCCGAATCGCCCGGATCCAGGCCTCTTGCGCATAATCCTGGGCCAGATCTTCCTCCCCTGCGATGCGGCGCACAACCGCATACACCCTCGGCGCATACCGTTCATAGAGGGCTCGGACCGCCGGTCCATCACCCTCGCATGCCTGTCGGATCAGCTGAGCTTCAGTCATTGACCACCCTTTAAGGGTCAACGGATTAGATCCAATCCAGCCGATAAAGGGTTGCCCGGGAGAAGGGTTGTCTCGACTCCCTTCTAGGCCCAGCCACCCGCCGGCCTTAGACTATTCGGTCCGTGACCCTGACTCCGAGATCGAATGATAGTCCTGGCAGGTCTCACAAAACACTATGGCCAAGTCGAGGCCCTTTCGGATCTCTCTTTGGAGGTCCGTTCCGGGGAGATATATGCCCTTCTGGGCCCCAATGGAGCTGGTAAGACCACGGCCCTTCGTTGCCTGGCCACCCTCTTGAAACCCACGTCCGGCACCGCGTCCGTCGGCGGTGCCGATGTCCAGCAGGATCCCCTACGGGTACGAAGTCGGATTGGATTCCTTTCCGCGTCAATGGGCCTGTATGAGCGCCTTTCAGCGAGAGAGTTGGTGACGTACTTCGGGCGCCTCCAGGGCCTGGATGAGGAGCGCCTGAAGGCCCGAGTCGACGAGTTGGCGGCTCTCTTCAGTCTGGACGACTTCCGGGGTCGATACTGCGGGAAGCTCTCCACGGGCCAGCGCCAGCGGGTGGCGGTGGCCAGGGCCATCGTTCATGACCCCCCAGCCCTCATCCTGGACGAGCCTACGGTCGGGCTGGATGTGCTAAGTGGGGAGACCATCTACCGTTTCATGGCTGAGGAGAGGAGTCGGGGGAAGGCGATCCTCTTCTCTACCCATCAGATGGCGGAGGTCGAGCTTCTGGCTGACAGGGTGGGCGTCTTGAGCCGGGGGCGGTTGGTAGCCGAGGGGACCGTCGATGAGTTAGTGAGGCGAACCGGGGCCCGAAACCTGGCGAGGGCTTTTCTGTCCCTCCTGGACGATGGCGGCGACAGGGCGATCGGACGGGAGTTCCGGGAGGACCGGGAGGGCCGGGAGGGCCGGGTGCGTTCCGGGTGGGACGGAGAGGAATGAGGACCTTGAGAAGGAACGGGTGGAAGGACGCGCGGGTTGTCTTCAGGAAGGAGCTGTTGGAGACGATGAGGGATACGCGCACCCTGATGATCATGGTCGTCGTCCCGGTCCTTCTTTACCCCGCGATTCTCATCGCTTCGGAACAGCTGGCCCTCTTCGGCAAGCGCCAATTGGAACGTGACCCTGCGCCCGTGGGCGTGGTGGGGGATGTGGATCCCCTTTTCCTGGAGTTCCTCGCCGAACAGGAAGACCTTCTATTGCGAGAGGTGGGTGACCCGGAAGAAGCGATCCGGTCCGATTCCATCTCGGCAGTGGCCCATTTCCGAAATGCGCCAGGGATGGATGACGGCCGTTCGGTCCTCCTGCTCTACGACGCAGCCGACGACGGGTCGCGGCGGGGCCGGGGAGTTCTCTATGAGGCCTTGATTGCCTGGAGGGACACACTACTGGCACGGCGGATCTCGGAGCAAGGTCTCCCGGAAGGTTTCGCTCGACCTCTGGTAGTGGCGGACTCCAGCGTGGCTCTTCCAAGGGAGCTGGGGGGGTATGCCCTTGGCAGATTCCTTCCCATGCTCCTGGTGGTGATGACCCTGTTGGGGACCTTCTACCCGGCCATCGATCTGGCAGCCGGAGAAAAGGAGAGGGGGACTCTCGAGACGCTCCTCACAGCCCCAATCCCAGCCGGGCAGGTGGTGGCAGGGAAGTTCCTGACGGTGACGGTGGTGGGTTTGTTATCGGCGGCGCTGAACCTCGGCTCCATGCTTCTCACTTTCCAAACGGGGCTTTTTCAGTTTCGGCAGGCCGTGCAGATCGAGTTTTTCCTTCCTTTCAGCGCGGTCATGATCATTTTCGCCACCCTGGTTCCCCTGGCGGTCTTTTTCGGGGCGCTCTTCCTCGGAATCGCCGTCCGCTCACAATCCTTCAAAGAAGCCCAAAACGCCCTGACCCCGGTCTATATGGTCGCTCTCCTTCCCGCCCTGCTTCCCCTCTTCCCGGGGATCGAGACTACGCCTCTTCTGGCCGTCATGCCGGTGGCCGGTGTCTCTCTCTTCTTCCGGGAGTTGATGGCTGGGGAGGCGACACTCCACCTGGGAAGTCTCGCCCTTCTCTCCACCCTTTTCTACGCATCGACAGCTCTCATCTTTGCGGCCTATTCCTTCGGCAGAGAGGAAGTGCTCTTCGGGGACGGGCGGGACGCCGAGGTATCGGGGAAGGGGATCGGGCTCTTCCGGGGGCTTCGGTACACCGAACCCCTGCATGATCATCCCGGCCCGAGGGCGACTCTTGTATTCATAGGCGGGGTTGCCGTCCTCTACTTCTACTTGGCGGCCCGACTCCAGGTCGGCCTTGGCGAGGAAGGCCTCCTCGCCGCGGAACTAGCCCTTCTTCTGCTTCCCGTCCTCTTGTTCCTGCGGTTGGGCGGCTTCAACCCTGTGAAGACCCTTTCCCTTCGGGCTCCCAGCGGAAAGGGGATGCTGGCGGCGGTACTCATCATCGTCGGTGGCACCCCCCTCACCTGGTTCCTGACCTGGCTTCAGAGCTTCGTGCTCCCGATGCCCCAAGAGTTCTTGGAAGGGATGTCGGACTTCCTCGTTGCCGAGACCCCCGGGCGTGTGATGTGGTTACTGGTCCTCGTCGCGCTGACTCCGGCGATCTGTGAGGAATCCCTCTTTCGAGGGGTCCTCCTGGCCGGTACGCGGCGCCACCTGACACCCATCAAAGTCATTCTCCTCAATGGTGTCATCTTCGGGTTGTTTCACGTGCCGTCGGCGACGGTTTTCCGATTGCTTCCCAGCGCAATATTGGGAATGCTCCTGGCCTGGGTGGTCCTACGGACCCGGTCCATTTGGCCTGGGATGCTTATGCACTTCATCAACAACGGGAGCATCGTGATCCTCGCATCTTCACCTTGGATCCTCGAGCGGTTCTCCGACCCGGGCCAGGGCCCGCCTCTTTGGCTTTTGTTTCCGGCATTGTTGTCCCTGTTGGCAGGGGGGGCGCTTCTGGAGAAAGGGGTGGGCGGGGAGGTGAAGGAAACGGGGGTCTAGCGTTTCCAGAGGTAGTAAAACCCGGGGAGGGGAATCAAACGGTCCGTGGCGGGCAAGTCGTCATTCGGGTCTCTACGACGAATCCAGAGGGCCCGGTTCAGACTAAGGTGGGTCCCAAGGTGGTGGTCGGCGTCCACATTCCACTCCACCCCCACGGGGGCTCTGGCCAATATGGCTACACCAGCCTGTTCCTGGGTTTTGTGTTGGGGTGCGATGACCGCCCAAAGGCCCAGTCCTGAGAAGGGCCGAAGGTCCCCCGGACCGAAATATTGTTTTCCGACAACCGAGACGGAGAGGTCTCGGAAGGACCAGGTCCCTACATTCAGCTCCACGCTTCGGTCGCCCCAGCGATACTCCATGAGGAGCCCCACGAAGCTGATGCCGCCGAAGCTGAGGCCAAGCCGTAACTCTTCCGGACCGGAGCCGTCCGAGAGGGAGGCGCCCAACCCCGTTGGGATGAAGAGAAACAGGGCAAACGAGACCGAAACGAGGCGAGAAAAGGGGCGCATGGTGAAAGTAGAATACGCTTTTCTCCTCCCCGAGGGCCAGGAAAGAGAGAATCTGGGCCTGGACGAGGGGGTCAGAGTGACTGGGGCCTCGTCCGCTCGGACCGTGTGCGTCGGGGTGGTCCTGGCCCTTCTCGCCGCCTGCGTCCCCCGGGAAGATCCACCGCCCTCGCCTCCCGAAGCCCTCCTCGGCTTCCTTGAAACCACCGACTTCCAGGTGGTTCCTGCAGGCCCGGGATTGGCGTACTACGGGCTTCGGAATCTCACGGAGCCCTGGGCGGTCCACCTGCTCAGGGTAGAGTTGAGACGGTGCGAGTTGGGCTTCAAGGTCCTGGAAGCCCCCGTGGCGGAAGGAGCGGCCAGCGGACGGAGCCTTGTCACCGAACTCCTGGCTTTGGAGGGAGAAGGAGCCCTGGCCGGGGTAAACGGGGATTTCTTCACTCCGGAAGGCCTCCCGGTGGGAACCGAAGTTGTTGGCGGCCTGACCCGCCGAGCCAGGGACCGCCCTGCTTTCGCCTGGCATCCCTGGTACGATCCTTGGATGGGAACCCCCAAGCTGGAAGGGGACTCGGTCCTGGTCTTGGGATGGGACGTGTCCCGCTCCCGGAGTGATGGCGAGACGGAAGCCATCGGGGGTTTCCCGCTGCTACTTCGGGACGGGCTCAGGGTAGGGGACCTGGAGGTTGGAGAACGCCCGTCCTTCGCCGCTGAGCGTCACCCTCGCACGGCTGTGGGATTTGACCTGGACGAGAAGGTCCTGTGGGTTCTGGTGGTGGACGGTAGGCAGCCGGACTATTCGGCCGGGATGACCCTTCCGGAGCTCGCCGCCCTGATGGAGGCCTTGGGGGTGGAGGAAGCCATCAACCTGGACGGGGGCGGCTCCTCGGTGATGGTTGTGGACGGCATTACGGTGAGCAGGCCTTCTGACGCCGAAGGAGAACGTCCGGTAGTAAACGCCCTCGGGATCCGTCGGGACCCGGCCTTTTGCAGGTCCCGATCGAACGGACCGGTTCGGGCCCCATGACCCGGAGAAACTCCTAGCTTTCCCAGGACTCACCCATCCAGCACATCTCCCAAAAGAGCCACTCGTACCGGGTGGAGAGGAGGAATATCTCGAAGAGGCGTTTCCTCTTGTCTTCCGGGATCCCACTCGCCAAACGGTCCAACTCTCCTCGAAGCCATTCCAGAGCTTGGGCGAATTCCTCAGAGGCGTACTGGGAGATCCAGTCGGAGTATCTCTGGTCGGCCGGCCGGCCACCTTCCGCCAATTTTCGGGCCAGGTACAAATACCCCCAGGCACAGGGGAGTAGGGCTGCCAGAAGGTCCATCATGTCCCCATCCGCCGCAGTCCTGACCAGGAAATCCGTGTAGGCCCTGGTCGTGGGCCACATGGGTTCGGCTTCGAGGTCGGCAGAGGTCAGGCGGAAGCGTGCGGCGTACTGCCTGTGCAGCTCCATCTCGGTGTTCAGCGTTAGGTCCAAAACCCGGGCATACCAGGACATGGAATCCAGGCAATCCGCCTTTGCGGCTGCCCAGGCGAAGACCCGGGCGAACTCCGTGAGGTACCGGTAGTCCTGCAACACCCACCGCTTGAAGCGTTCCTCGGCGAGTGTGCCGTCCCCCAACCCCTTCACGAAGGGATGGTGGAGCTGGTTTGCCCATAGGGGTTCGGCCGCCGCATAAAGATCGTCGGTCAGGCTCATAGTTCCTCTTTTGGTTGAGGGTGGGTGACTGGGAAGACACGGCTTCCTTGAGGCGGTGCATGAGGGACCGATAGATTCCGCATGAGGAAGATGGAATGATCGGGAAGTCTCAACAACCGGAGCGATTCATGGCTCGGCGAATGGTAGTGCTTGCCCTCCTCGGGATCTTCTACACCCCGTTGGCTGGTCAGGACCGGGGCTTTCAGCCGGAGGACTACTACGACATCGTCTCGGTGTCCGAGGTGGCGGTGTCACCGACGGGGGATTTCGTGGCTTTCACGGTGACCACTGTGGTGGAGGAGGAGAACACCCGTCACCAGGAGATCTGGCTTCAGCCCCTCACGGATGGCCGCCCGGATGGGGAGGCGTTCCGGATCACCGATCCTACTGCCGAGTCCTCGGCCCCGTCCTGGTCCCCTAATGGGGCTCTCCTCTCCTTTTCTTCCAAGCGAGGAGAAGATTCCAACACAGTCTGGTTTCTGAGAGTGAACGGTCCCGGCGGGGAGGCATTCCACATCGAGGGGGTGGAGGGAGCCCCGGTTTGGTCGCCCGCGGGTGATTGGATCGCCTTTTTGAAGGCCCCGGACTCCGGGGATGGGAGTGAGAATCCGGCGGGCCGGGAGGGGTGGGTCGCCCCCGACGCGATAACCTCCACCCTGAGTGCTGAGCGGTTCGATGGCCGGGTCATCACCTCGATTCGTTACAAGCAAGACGGTGTCCTTGACCTCCGTCCTCACTATTCGGTTTCCGGGAAAAGTCAGCTTTTCGTTGTCCCCGCGGAAGGCGGGGCGGCCCGGCGCCTCACTGAACTCCCGTTCGACGTGGCTTCGCCGGCCTGGTCCAAGGACGGCCGCCGGATCTTCTTTTCAGGGGACGAACACGAGGACGATGAGCTCAACGACGAGAACACGACGGACCTCTGGGCTGTGTCGGTAAACGGAGGCCCCGCCCGCCGCCTCACCACCAACCCGGGCTCCGAGTCCAACCCCATGGTTTCCCCGGACGGGGCCCGGATGGCCTTCCTTTCAAACCCGGTCCGGGGCGAAGAGACCGATCTCCTGTTGGTGGAAATCGGTCCGGATGGGGGCTTCCGCGGGGACCCCCTGAACCTGACGGCGGACTGGGCCCTCCATCCCGTTCTCCCCAGTTGGACACATGCCGGGGATTTCATCCGGTTCAGTGCCGGGGTCGGCGGAAACGAGCATCTCTTCGGGGTCCCGGCGGCTGGGGGCCGGGTGGAACAGATCACGACAGGAGACCGCCGGCTCTCAGCCTTCTCCTTCTCCGACAACGGCCAGGTCATGGCCTTCACCTCAACCGATGCCCTGACTCCCACGGAGCTCTACGTTGCCCCGGGAGGTGGCTCCACCGAGCAGAAGGCCACCGGATTCAACGATGCCTGGCTTCGGGATGTAACGCTGATGCCGGCGGAACGTCTCTCATGGACGGCAACCGATGGGACGGAAGTGGAGGGGTGGGTCATAAAGCCGGTGGGATACCAGGAGGGCAATTCCTATCCCCTTGTCCTGAAGATCCATGGCGGGCCACACAGCGCATACGGAAACACCTTTTTCCCCACCTTCCATGTTCTGTCTGCGGCCGGGTTCTTCGTTCTCTATTCCAACCCGAGGGGGTCTTCCGGGTACGGGCACGCCTTCCAGTACGCGACCCGGGGAGAATGGGGGATCGTCGACAAGGAGGATTACCTGGCTGGCGTCGACGCGGCCCTGGCCAAATACCCCGACGCCGACCCAGGACGCCTGGGGGTAAGCGGTGGAAGTTATGGCGGGTTCATGACGAACTGGCTCACGGCCACCACGGACCGTTTCCATGCCGCAGTCACCTCCCGGTCCATCACCAACTGGGAGAGCTGGTATGGGGCCTCGGACGCTCAGGGCCTGACCGAGTTCGAGTTCTTTGGCCCTCCCTGGGAGCAGAGGGATCTTTACCGTCGCCTGTCACCCATTTCATACGTGGAGAACGTCACTGCCCCCACTCTGATTATCCATTCGGAGAATGACTACAGAACTCCCATTGCGGACGGTGAGCAGTGGTTCATGGCTCTCAAGAAACGGGGGGTTCCGGTAGAGATGGTTCGGTACCCCCGATCCTCCCATGGCCTTTCCCGAACCGGAGAGCCATGGCTTCTGGTGGACCGACTGGAGCGAATCCGAAGCTGGTTCGTTCATTTTCTCGTGGAGAATCCGGGCTGAGGGCCTGGCCCTCCCCGGTACCTCGAGGAATCCAATCAGAGATGATCGAGCCAGAAGAAACCCCCATTCCGGGGGTTCGAGGATTGGATCACACGGCCGATCTGGGGTTGGAGATCCGCGCCCCCGGACTCCCGGAGCTCTTTCGGCGGGCGGCGTTGGGGGTGATGTGGCTGGTACTGGAGGACCAATCCGGCCACGCCGTGGATGACCCTCTC
The DNA here is from genome assembly GCA_043820695.1 of Gemmatimonadota bacterium. GTDB lineage: Bacteria > Gemmatimonadota > Gemmatimonadetes > Longimicrobiales > Gaopeijiaceae > JABDNZ01. Next base: position 11,149 of record JBDRDQ010000016.1, read on the forward strand.
CCGACAGGAGGAGAACGGTCGAAGTCCGTCGAGCTGAATGAGGAAGAACTTTCGACACTCCTCCGATCCTGGCTCCGCATGGTCCTCTACTGGGACGAGACGGAGGGGTTTGTGGCCGTCGACGCGAGCCTGTTTCTCCTCCCGACCCCCCTTTGTGACGGCAAAAACGGACTGGCCTTTGGGCTGCGAGGCGAGGTCGTGGGAAGGTTCGACCAGGGCCCGCGGGTTCGGGAGATCAAGGGTGTCACTCTCCACGGGCTCCGGGTCGGACGGCTGGAGGGCGGGTGGTTCGGTAGGGTGATATTCGATGTCTGAGGAGAAAAGGGAGATTCCCAGGAGGTAGACTTGGAGCTGGTCAGATTGGATCCGTACCGCTGGCTGATCCCCAGAACGGGAAAGATGCGGGTGGACGGTCTCATCTTCGCCGATGAGAAGCTCATGCGGGATATCAGGGGGGGTGAGGCGGTGAAGCAGGTAGCCAACGTGGCCCAGCTTCCGGGGATTGTGGGTCGTTCGATTGGAATGCCCGATATTCACTGGGGGTATGGCTTCGCAATCGGGGGAGTCGCCGCTTTCGACCCCGCCAAGGGCGGAGTGGTGTCTCCAGGAGGGGTCGGATACGACATCAACTGCGGCGTTCGGCTGCTTCGCTCCAACATCCGTTCCCGGGAATTGAGACCGCACCTGCCAAAGATCATGGACCGCCTCTTCGAGACCGTTCCTGCCGGGGTGGGGAAGGGGTATAAAAAGTTCGTTCTTTCACCGACGGACATCCGGGCAATCCTCACCCGAGGTGCAGCCTGGGCCGTAGAGGGCGGGTTTGGCACCGCCGGGGATCTGGACCACATCGAAGACCGAGGAGCCATCCCCGGCGCCGACCCGGACCAGGTCAGCGATCGAGCCGTCCAAAGAGGCCGGGACCAGGTTGGGACCGTCGGGAGTGGAAACCACTTCATCGAGGTGGGAGAGGTGGAGGAAGTCTATGACCAGGGTGCAGCGGAGCGACTCGGGTTGGAGACGGGGACCGTCACGGTGCTCATACATTCCGGATCCAGGGGTTTGGGTTACCAGGTATGTGACGATTACCTGGATGTCATGCTCAAAGCCTCCAGGCGCTACGGAATCGAGTTGCCGGACCAACAGTTGGTCTGTGCTCCCCTGGACTCCCCCGAAGCCGAGAGGTATCTGGGCGCGATGCGGGCGGCCGCCAACTTCGCTTTTGCGAATCGTCAGATGATGGGGCACAGAGTCAGGGAAGCCTTTGAGGCTGTCCTTGGCCGGACCGCCTCGGAGATGGGGATGGAGCTGATCTACGACGTGGCACACAACATCGCCAAGTTCGAGAAGCACCAGGTGGATGGGCGTGAGACTACGGTATGCGTGCACCGAAAGGGTGCGACGCGGGCCTTTCCCCCTGGGCACCCGGAGCTGGGTCCGGCATACCAGGAGTTGGGCCAGCCGGTCTTCATCCCGGGAGACATGGGTCGATACTCCTATGTGCTTCTGGGAACCGAGGGGGCCTATGCGGAGACCTTCGGATCGACCTGCCACGGGGCCGGACGGAGGTTGAGTCGGCGGCAGGCGAAGAAGCAGGCCGGCTCCCGGAAGCTGAGGGACGAGTTAGATGAGCTGGGTATCCAGATTAGAGCCTCGTCCTTCGCTACCGTGGCGGAGGAAATGCCTGAGGCGTACAAGGATGTGGCAGACGTGGTGGACGTGGTGGACCGAGCGGGAATCGGGAGGAAGGTGGCCCGGCTGAAACCCATGGGAGTGTTGAAGGGATGAATTGCCGGATGCTGAGTCCATGACCCGACATCTTCTTGGGTTTTCGCCCGAGGCCTTTGTACAGCGGCGAACTCGGGTAGGTCAAATGCTGGGGAAGGGAGCTCTGATTCTTCCGGCGGCCCCGGTTTCTCACCGTTCCCGGGATACCCAACACCGATACCGGCCGGATTCGGAGCTCTTCTACCTCACGGGCTGCACGGACCCGGGTGTCGTAGCGGTCCTGAGGGACACAGAGAACGAAAGCTTCATTCTGTTCGTGCCTCGGCGGGACCCCCGCGCGGAGGTGTGGTCGGGTGCCCGGATGGGCCCAGAGGAGGCCCTGGAGCGGTTTGGCGCCGACGCCGTGTTTGCTCTGGAGGAGATGGAGGAGCATCTGCCGGGCCTTCTGAAGCCAAGCCGGCGGATCTTTTTCCGGCTGGGGGTCCACCCTCGGTTGGAAGCTCAGGTGGTGAGTGCTTTGCGGTGGGCTCGGAGCCGGGGAACCAGGACCGGTGAAGGACCCAGGGCTGTGGAGGACCCTGGGGAGCTTCTGGATGGTCTTCGCCTTGTGAAGGAGCCCGAGGAGATCTCCCGGATCCGCAAGGCCACCTCGCTGACGGTGGCCGCGTTCAGAGAGACGCTGGGAGCCACCGAGCCTGGAATGGGGGAGTGGCAGGTGGAGGCCATCCTCGAATCTGCCTTTAGAAGAGGAGGCGCTTCCGGGCCTGCATTCCCCACCATCGTCGGATCCGGAGAGAACGGCTGTGTCCTCCACTACGTGGACAACAAGGCCACCATCGACGGGGATGGTCTCGTTCTCCTCGATGGCGGGGCGGAGGTGGATCTCTATGCAGGGGATGTCACCCGTACCTTCCCCGGAGGGGGTCGGTTTTCAGCCCGACAACTGGAGGTGTACGAGGTAGTCCTCCGGGCACATCAGTCTGCCATCTCCAGGGTGGGCCCGGGATTCACGATGGCCCAGGTGAATGACGCGGCCCTGGAGGAGCTCACGAAGGGCCTGGTCGGCTTGGGGGTTTTGACCGGAGACGTAGGGGATCTGATGGCCAGGAAGACCTATGAGCCCTACTTCCCCCACAAGATCTCGCATTGGTTGGGCTTGGACGTTCACGATGCTGGAGATTATGCGTCGGAAAAGGGATCGAGGCTCCTGGAACCCGGAATGGTCCTCACGATTGAACCCGGCCTTTACTTTCCGTCCGGCGCCGATACCCCTTCCCACCCATACCGGGGAATTGGCGTGCGCATTGAAGATGACCTTATCGTCACCGAGGACGGGGCCGAGAATCTCACCGAGTCCCTCCCGGTGGCTCCGGGGGAGTTGGAGGCACTGGTCGGGGCGGGCCTCAGGGGGTGATCCAGTAACTGACCTTGACCATGAAGACGTTCTCAGCGTCCTCATGGAACAGATCTTCCAGGTCGTTTCTGAAATTCAACTCACCGTCTCCGGCGTCGTGGTTCCGTCCCTGTGACCAGACCAAGTAAAGGAGAGAGCCGGCCCTGTACTCCCACCTCAGCACGACTGTGGACCGGAACTGCTGAAAGTTGAAATCCGGGTTGAGGGTCACGTCCAGGGTGGGATCTCCGTTTTCCTCGGGGGCCCGAGCGAGACGGGCGAGGGAAAAGGGACGGAGTTCCATTCGCGTGGGTGAACCCAGCCCTGTGAGGCCTTGAAGCTCGCCGAACTTCGAGACGATGGCGGCGTCGCTTCGACGGATTGGAACCCACGAGGAGGTTTCGTTTCTCC
>JBDRDQ010000017.1:0-4058 GCA_043820695.1 Gemmatimonadota bacterium
CCCTCTACAGCCTCCTCAGAACCTGCGCCCTGCACGACGTGCCACCGCTGCCCTACCTGACCGATGTGCTCCGTAGGCTGGCGGCGGGCTGGGATCAGGACCGCCTCGACGAGCTCCTTCCCGACCGCTGGGAACCAGAACGAGCGCCTCCCTGACGACAGGGGCGCCCGCTACGTCCCACGCATCCAGCGCCAGCTACCTCAACCCAGCCTCACCACCCTCCTCGCAAAACCGCCCCACCGGGCCCAGCCTCCACGCGTCCACCACCCCCCCCCTGGCAGGACCGGACGCTTACTCTGCGCGGTCCCTGGAAGGATAACCGCCCCTACCTAAAACTGTATGGGGACTTGCGGGCAATAATGGAGGACAGGCCGCTGTGGAAAGCGGTCGAGAACATCGAGGGGAAAATCATCGTCTTTGAGAAGCTACGCAAAGCCATGCGCATCGCTCCCAAATCCGGTAGCAAAGGGCTCAATGACGAGGGGCGGATCGGCAACATTCGGACCATCGAAAAGGGTGTGAAGCAATTTCGCGCCTGGATGACTCGCCGCAAAGACTATCCTCAAAACCCAGCAGCTCAGAAAATGATCAAGCAACTCGACCAGTACTGGACCAAACTCTTTGCCGATCCGATTATCGTTCAGACCACATCCGGTCCCATGTCCATCCAGCCTCAGCGAACCAACAACATCCTCGAACAGTTCTTCCGTTGTCTCAAGCGCGCACATCGGCGTAGAACAGGAAACGCTTCATCACGTCGCATGCTTCGTACCATTCTCGCCGAAACCCCGCTGGTCAAGAATCTAGAGAATCCGGCTTACATGAAGATCCTGCTCAATGGGAAGGCATCACTCGAAGACGTCTTCGCTGAACTCAATATCGATACCTTCCGCGCGGCATTCCGACAAGCTCAGGTTGTTCCCGACAGGGTTCCCGCGAAGCTCAAGCCCCTTATCGCAATGTCAGACTTCCCCGAAAAGCTCGTTACCATGGTCAGAAATGCGGCTGCCTGACAAAAATCCAACCGGATTTTGCGGTAATAGTGTTTTTCGGCTTCTCTCCTGGCCGTCTGCCTTACGAGGACGAGGGTACGGGAGTCGAAACGAGGGTTGTGGCCGCGAGGTGCCTCAGATGGCCGGCAACGCAGGCTAGCGGGAAATCTGGACCCGGTCCCGGCCTCCCCGAAATCCGCAGCCCAAAACCTGTCAATGTCTGGATGGGACGCTTGCATGTACGGATGGGCACCACGGAACGGATGGGCGGGTGGAGGCGGAGAGCGGAACGTTCGTGCCCTGACCTCCCGGCCTTCATCCTTGAAATTCCTGCAATGACTGGCGGTTTTTCAATGTATACATTGTAGAATGATTCCACGAACCGCCGCTTTTCACCGCATCAGGGAGGCTATCCGGGTTCATCCCGTGGTCGCCCTTCTGAGTCCGAGACAAGCTGGGAAGACCACGCTGGCCCGGCAGTACACCCGCGACGATTCGGTGACCTGGTTCGTGGACCGTCCGAGACATTGGCCGGACGCATTGGCCTCGTAGATCTGGCGGGGTTCGACGTCTTCGAGGTTGGGGCGGTTCTGGACCCTGATCGCCCACTACCCTGGGCAGTTATGGAACGGGGCTCAGCCTCGTCGGAGGTCATAGGAGAATGCCATGACTGCCTTGACGCCTTCAGGATTCAGGGAGCCCTCTCCAACGCTAAAACCGATACACCACACCGACCGCGACTCCTCCCGCCGGCCCCCTCCCCAGTTGGAGGGTTGGAGGGCTTTTATCCGGATACAGATGCTTGTTCATAGCCAACTGAACCACCGCCCCGACGGCAGCCCCAGCCAGGGCGTAGGTGGTGATGATCTCGGCGTCCCGTCCTTCCTGGATACTCACGTGAATGAAGGAGACCAGGGTAGCCAAGGTGGCCCCTGTCAGGACGGTCCCGAACTGCACCCCTCGGCGAAGACCGGTGGGCAACTCCTGTCCGTCGGCGAGAAGGGCATCGGCCTCCCTACCCGTTGCCCGGCCGATGCGCCACCCGAGCCAGCAGCCCCCGATCGCGCCGAGACCGGCGCTCGAGGTCCTCGCCTCATTCCAATCCGCTGCCTTCGCGGCCTCGGACGCGAGGAGATAGCCCGCCGCGCAGCCGAGGCCCCCATATCCGATGGTGGCAGGCAGCTCCCAATGCGCTTCGCTCTGGGCGGAGAGCGGGCAGGCCGGAAGGCTGGCGGCCAAAAGGAGGCCAGCGGAAACGCATGCAAGGAGGGCTCGTGCCCGTCGTGACCATCGGTTCCGTTGGTACGTCAGCACCATGACCACCACCAGGTCTGTGTCGATCTTGGATGGCTCTCGCTTGAGGAGAATGCCGGGTCCATCCCCCTACCGCCTCACCGGCCCCAGATACTTGTCCAGCCAGGCCAGCGTTTCCTTGATGTACTCTGCCTTGGGCGGGATGTGGTCGGTTTCGTAGAGGATGAGGCGCTTGTCCTGGACCGGGGTCCCCAGGAGTTCGAGCATGGGCCGGGACGAGGTCTCGGGCGGGAAGAATACGTCGTACCTGCCGTTCAAAATGAGGGTCGGTATCCTGACTCGGGTCACGTAGTTGAGGTCACAGGCCTCGGGCCTTCCGAGCCCCCATAGGCCCCCGGCCACCAGGACGCTGGCCTTCAGGCGCTCCTCGACGGCAGGGATGATGGCGCCGAAATACCCTCCCCAACTCATCCCGTAGTAAGCAAGCCTTTCGCCGTCGATCTCCGGCCGGGTCTCCAGGTAGTCGATGCTCCGTCGGAAATCCTTGACGGCCTGGGTCAGGTACTCGGTGTAGGCGCGGGTGTCACCAGACATCTGCGGATCGGAAAGGACCATCAACTCCGGACTCCCCCGCTCGAAGGTTCCCTTGTATACGGGATAGAGGACCGCCCGGCCGTTCCTTACCAGGTAGGAGAGGAACATGTAGAACTCGTAGTAGCTCTCCAGATTCTCGCTCGAAGGCATCCAGGTGGAGGCGCTTCCAGGGAAGTAGACGACGGTTTGGTAAGGGGGTAGGGTATTTGCCGGGAGGAAGAGATGGGCCAGAACTCGTTCGCCGCCGTAGGCCGCATCGAAGGAGATCTTCTCGTGTACCCACCCTCCCGGGCTCTCTTCCCGGGACTCCACCTCGGCGTTCAGGTCGGTCGGGTCGTAGGCGAACTGCTCCCTGTAGACATCGAAAACGGCATCGGAAACCGGCGACCTGGAACGAAGATCAACGCTCCAGGGGATGGTTTGGAGCGCGACTACCGCTTCGGGAACCGCCTCGGGATCGGGATAGAAGGCCAGCCGGAACCCGTTCCTGGCCGAACGGTCCATCGGTGGTGCTTGCCTCTGATTCTCGAACTCGTAGGTGTTGTCTTCCCAGGCCCCTCCCCTCACGATCCTACCCTCGGGCGTCTCGTTCCAGCACCACTCCCTCACGTTGCCCGGCATGTCGAAGGCCCCATAGGCCGTGATCCCGCTGAGACTTCCCACAGGAACCGGCCCTTCGCCGCCGAAGTTGGTGAAGGGAGCCAGAATGCCGAAGCCTCCGAGCTGGGGCCACTGGATCATGGGCGTGAAGCCACCCCGGGCCACATTCCAGTGGGCGGCGGTCGGCAGCCTCATACCGGCGTACTCGGCATACGCCGCCGCCTCATACCAGCTCACGCCTGAGACCGGATGTTCGCCCTGCCCCTGGGGAAAATCTCCCCCCAACCAGGTGGAAGGGCCAGGCTGGCCCGATTGATCCACGAGCTCCCTCCCGGCCTCCTCCCAGGTGAGTTCCCGCCCGTCCCTCACGAATGGGTGCTTCCAATACTCCCGGTTCCCGTACCCACCGGCGTCCACGAACGCCTTGTACTCCCGGTTCGTGACCTCGTACCGGCCAATGAAGAAGTCATCCAGGGCCCCGACAGGGGTTTCCGTGGCCTGCACCCGCACCATCCCGGGCGGAGCGCTTCCCTCCGCGTCCAGCGTTCGGACCAGATCGTAGCCGGCGATGAGGTCCTCTTCGCCTCCTACGTTCCAGGTTGACGCCGCTGCCAGAAC
>JBDRDQ010000018.1:0-4646 GCA_043820695.1 Gemmatimonadota bacterium
ATCAAAACAGGTTGTTGAACCGAACCCAGAGCTGATCCCCCAGTTGCCAGTACCTCTCCACGGTCCGGTTCGCCAGCCCCAGCGAGTATTCCGTCAGGAACGCCTCGGCCAGCGCCGGGTCCCGGCGATAGAGGGCCAAAGCCTCCTCTTCCACCGACGCCTGCCGTGCAAATGCATCCGCCTCTATGGGCTCCCAGACCTCCTGGAGCGCTCCTTTCATCTGCTCGTAGCGGAAGTAGGAGAGCTTGCTGGCGCGACGGAAGGCCCACCACCCGCAGTCCCTGCTGAATTCCCTTCGGCCGTCCACCATGTAGGAGTCCGGCATTTGAGAGATCCCGATGTAGAAGGGAAGGTGGGGGGTGGTGGCGGGATTGTCGTAGCCCAGCCAAACGAGTCCGCCGATGGGATCGGGGAGCCAATCCCTGGACTGGGTAATGGTGAGGTAGGTAGCGGTGGGTGAGGCGATGGTCCGCTCCCGCTCCACTCCCAGAAGCTCCCGGAGATCGGCGTTCATGAAGGGGTTCGCCACGGGGCTCTTCACCGTCTCCCCGTCCCGGTTCACCACGGTGAGCCGCCGGGTCATGTCGAAGGGCGTGTCGGCGTAGTAGTCCCTGAAGATGTTCAGGAGGTCCTGGACCGAGACGTTCTGGTCCGGCCTCACCGAAAGGGGGTAGTTCTCGGAATTGGGGTCGAGGCCCAGCGAGGGGGCCAGGAGGCTCAGCGCCCTCCACTCCCTACGCCGGGAATAGAGACTGTTCCGGTCGGCGTAGGCGTAAGCGAAGCGGAATTCGTCCCCGCTCTCAGGATCCCACCAACCCATCTCCTCGGCCAGCGCGAAGACGTTCTCGGAGGCCATGTAGTGGTCCGGATCGTCCAGCTTCAGCTCCAGGATGCGGTGGGCGTTGGCGCTCACGGCGATGTGGTCGTCCGGGAGTCGAACCGCGGCCCAAACGGCGCCGATCTTGCCCCGCCCCGGTCCCAGGATCTCGAAGAACCAGACCTCATTGGGGTCGGCGAAGGTGAAGCACTCGCCCCAGTCGTTGTATCCGAACTGTTTGGTGAGCTCGTCGGCGATCCTGATCGCCTCCCTGGCGTTGGTGGCTCTTTCCAGCACCAACCGATACAGCTCGGGGGCGTCTATGAGGCCGTCCGTGCTCCTCAACTCACCCTTTCCTCCGGTCGTGGTTTCCCCGATGGCGAGCTGATGCTCGTTCATGATGGGGTAGGCCGCGTCCATGAACTTGAAGGTCACGGGCACCTGCGGAATCTCCCCAACGGAGAGCCGGTCAGGATCATTGGGCCGCGTGGTCCGTTTCGGCTCCAGCCAGAGTGCCGCGGTGGATCCCGGTTCGTGTTGTTTTCGAGGCTCGAGGGCGATCCAGGTTCGGTCCGTCCCCGAGTCGCATGAGTGGCTGGTCATGGTGGAACCGTCCACGGAGGCTGCGGGGCCCACCAGCAGGCTGGTGCAGCACTCGGTACAGGGGCGGTCGGAGGCCTGGGCCTGGCCGTGGGCCGCCGGGGCCTGCTGGTCGGCGGACCGAGCCTGTCCGTCGAAAGGCTGGAGCTGGCTATCGGCTTGTCGCTCTAGTCCCTCAGGGGCTCGAGTCGGGGCTGAAAGGAGGAACACGAGGCCGAGGGGAAGGGTGCCCCAGAGCAAGCGCCGGGCAGTGGAGAAGCGGTTCATGGTCGGGCTCTCCTATCGATCGGAGGTTTCGATCTCGACAGTATAGCGCCTGAGCGCAGCCCCCGCCGCCTGCTCCTACGTGATCTTCGGACTCAACCAGTCCACCGGAGGCTTCGACGTCACCGGCGCCATCGATTTCGAGGCCATCCTCGAAGGAGAGCTGGGTGCCCGGGGCCATGACCGTGGAGATCATTGGTGACGATGCCGGCAAGAAGACCATTCCCAACGGGCTCTGGCCTTCCGATCACGCCAGCCTAGTGGCGAATCTCTGGGGGGCCCCGGGCCAGGTGAAAAAGTTGCGGTAGGGCTTCCCGAAACCCCCTTCTTCCCCCCATCGTACTGAGAAGGGTCTTTGGTGGTGGGTTGGAAAAGCGCATCTTCGATTCGGAGTCGATTTCATGAGTTCTTCCCGGGCCTTTCCGTTGGTCCTGGCCCTCGTCTCCTCCACATCCCTCCTGGGCCCGCTTTCACTCCGGGCCCAGGAGGTCGATCGCATTTGGGGGCGGGTCCAAACCGTGTCCGGCCAGATCCACGAAGGGTTCATCCGTTGGGATCGGAACGAGGGGAGCTGGGTGGACCAACTGGATGGGAGCAAGGAACACAGGCCCTTTGAGTTTCAGGACTGGTGGAAGATCTCTCACCCCGGGGACAAGCGGAGGGACCGGGTCATCGAGTTGGCCGGCTATAGGATCACCTGGGACGATGATGAACCGGACTTCCCTGACACGGCCGAGTCGGGGATTCGTTTCGGGCACATAAGGCGCCTGACCGTGGTGGAGGGGGAGGTCGCCCGGCTGGAACTTCGGTCTGGGTCGGTCGTGGAGCTGGAGGGTGGAGCAACCGATCTCGGTGAGGACCTCCGGGAAATCCTGATAAAGGACACCCAGGGGCGGTTAGTGGAGTTGGCGTGGGAAGAGTTGGCGATGGTGGAGTTCATGGCTGCGCCCGCGACCGCCGAGGCGGGGGACCGGCGGCTTCACGGAACCGTGGAGGTGAAAGACGGCCCGGCGTTCACCGGTTACATCTCATGGGACACCGACAAGATCCTTTCCTCCGATCCTTTGGAGGGGAGGGACTCGGACAAGAAGCGGAGGGAAATTCCCTTCGGCCGAATCGCCAGCATCCTCCCCATCAAGAATGGGGCGGAGGTCACCCTCATGGATGGGGGGAGCGTACGGCTCTTCGGGACGGACGATGTGACCTCCGGCAACGCCGGAATCCAGATCTCCGATCCCGGCCTGGGCCTGGTGGACGTGGATTGGGATGATCTCGGCACGGTACGCTTCCACCCGCCTGAAGTCCCTGTGGGATGGGACGCCTTCGACGGGGGCCGTCGGCTGCGGGGCACGGTAGTTACCGCGGACAGCACCGAGCTGACGGGGTGGATCAAATGGGACGGGGATGAAGAGTACTCCTGGGAGCTGTTGGACGGACGGGATGGAGATCTGGGCCTCGATGTGGAATTCGGGAAGATCGCCTCCATCGAACGGTCTTTTGAGGATGTCACCTCGGTCAACCTGGGTCCGGCGGGGTTGAGTGTGAGGGGCGGCGTGAGAGATCGGGAAACCCTCGTCACCCTGAGGGATGGCCGGATCCTCGAGTTGGGCGGTTCCAACGATGTGGATGAATCCAACCATGGCATCTTCGTGCTTGGGTATTGGGCCGGGAACTCCCCGGACGATGAGGACGCGGAGTGGGTGATGGTCAGGTGGGAAGACTTCAGGGCGGCTCGCTTCAACTGGGAGGACAGCCGATGAGCTCGGGACCTGCTTCCGTGCGTACCGGTGCCGCCGCCCTCCTCCTGGGACTGGCTCTGCTGGCCGGACTAATGGCCGCACCGGAGGGTCTTCGTGCGCAGCAGACCAGCTACGCACCTGGCGCCTTCCTCGACCCCACGGCTGGAATCCTCTTTCGGGCAGCCCAGTCCAACTGGCAGGCCATCGACAGCTCCGTGGTCCGATATACCTCGGTGATCAAGCAGCGCATTGCCGCGGGCATCCGAACGCCGCTCAAAGACAGGACCATCTACCGGAACGAATCCGCGGTCAGGGCCTTCTGGGACCGCGACCATGACCACATCCTCCAGGTCATGGGAAGCCGGGCTCAGTACCCGGGGAAAGAAGACGAGGAGACACGCGGGGCTCTGGGCTGGATGGACGATCTGACCATCGACAGCCCCTTCGAGCCCGGCGGGGACCGTCTCCTCTTCGGCATCACGAACGAAGACGCCGCGGAGATGTCCAATCCCGACGAGTCCGACTTCTGGTTCGCCCATCCTCTGGCCCCGGGGGCCGACAGCCTGTACCGCTTCCAGAGCGGAGATACCCTGACCCTTTCCCTCCCCGATGGACGGCGCCTTCTGACGGTGCAGCTGGACGTGCTGCCGCGGAAGGCCGATGTGCACCGGATCTCCGGCACGCTTTGGATCGAGCCCGAGACGGGGGCTCTGGTTCGAGCCGTCTACCAGCTCAGCCGGGAGTTGGATGTGATGCGGGACATCCCCGATGTGAGGGCCGAGGACGAGGCAGGGGAGTTCAGGATGGTTCCGGGGATCCTGAAGCCCTGGACCTTTACCATGGACCTGGTGGCCGTCGAATATTCCCTCTGGAACTTCCGGGTCTGGCTTCCCCGTTCCATGCGACTGGAAGGAGAGGTGCGGATCGGGATCATGAAGATGCCCATCTCCTTCGACGTTTCTTACGAAATGGAGTCGGTGACCCTGGAGGAGGATGTGGACCAGCCGGTGGCCCCGGGCCTGGAAGAACGGCATTTCGAGAGCCGGGCCGAGGCCATGGCGTTCATCGCTTCCCTTCTCACGGACCCTGACGGGGTGAGTTACGAGCCCCTGGTGGATGTGACCCATAGCTCCGGGGGCAGGGAATCCCGGTTCCTGGTCCCACAGGACATCACCATGCTGGAGGAGAGCCCTCACCTTCCCCCTCCCATCTGGACCGACTCTCCG
>JBDRDQ010000019.1:0-11092 GCA_043820695.1 Gemmatimonadota bacterium
TGGGCACTAATCTTCATCGGTGTGGCCATCGCCTGCATAGCGGCTCTCTTCAAGATCCCGACGCTGGCCTTCGCCGTGGGGGTCTATCTCCCGCTTTCCACCATGGGGGCCGTGTTCTTTGGAGGTCTCCTCCGATGGTACTTGGGCAGGAACCAGGACGAGGTCACCAAGGAGAGGCGGCGGGAGAAAGGTGTCCTGTTTGGCTCAGGTCTGGTGGGCGGAGGCGGCCTGACCGGAGTGGTTTTGGCCGTCTGGGTCGTCGCTGTCCGACGGGGTGAGCCCATCGCCGGGTTCCCACCCAATGTTCCCGACTGGGCCTCCATGCTCCTGGCGGCTGCCACCATCGCACTGATCCTGGGTATCATGGGTTTCTACGCCAAACGGAAGGACGCTTAGGAACCAGTTCCTCAGAGGTTTGCGCCGTGATCAAAACAAACCGGAGCCTGTTGATCCTCGCGCTCCTGTCGGTGACGTTGGTCTTCGGGTGCCGCTCCGGAGACGGCGGATCCCCCTTCGGGAGGCGGGCGAACCGACCCCTGAGACTGGAGGTCGAGAACAACAACTTTCTCGACGTCACCGTCTACGCTTCGGGGGCGGGTGCCCGCCTTCGGCTCGGAGACGTGCCGGGAAAGAACTCGGGGGTTTTCACGATCGATCCCCGGAAGGTGTCCATGGCTTCGGGCCTTCAGATTCAGGTAGATCCTCTGGGTTCCTCGCGAGTCTTCCTCTCACAAGTGATCTTCCCTGACAGGGCGGCCTCGATTCTCCTTTTCGTCGCCGCCGAGCTCGAACTCAGCCACGTCAGCATCCGGTAACCCGGACCCCGGGAGGTTCAACCTCCCCCGAACTTCAGCCCTTGAGCCAGGGGGAGTTCCGTGCTCCAGTTCACCGTATTGGTCTGGCGGCGCATGTAGCTTTTCCAGGAGTCCGAACCGGACTCCCGTCCGCCCCCCGTGTCCTTTTCACCTCCGAAGGCCCCACCGATCTCGGCGCCGCTGGTGCCGATATTCACATTGGCGATGCCGCAGTCGCTCCCCCGGTGGGAAAGGAAGGTCTCGGCCTCCCTGAAGTTCTCGGTGAAGATGGAGGATGAGAGGCCTTGGGGTACGCCGTTGTGGATGGCGATGGCCTCCTCGATCTCGTCCACCGCCTGCCTCGGCGAAGAATCGGGCTTCCCGTAGGTGAGGATGTAGAGGATGGGAGCGAAGGTCTCTTCCTGTACCACCTCCCAGTGGTTCTCGGCCTCGGCGATGCAGGGTGTGATGTAGAGGCCGCCCGGGTACCCCTCCCCCTCCAGCCGTTCTCCACCGTACAGGATTCTCCCTCCCGACGCCACCACACGTTCCATGGCCTTTTCCACATCCCTGACGGCCTGGGCGGTCACGACCGGACCCATGACGGAGTTCCGGTCCAGAGGGTTCCCGATTCGAATGGACTCGTAGGCCGGGATGAGCCGCCTCAGGAGTCCGTCCTTCATGGAGGCGTGGACGATGATCCGCCGGGTGGAGGTGCACCGCTGGCCCGCCGTGCCCACCGCCCCGAAGAGGATGGCTGGAAGGACCATGTCCATATCGGCACTTGGAGTGACGATGATGGCGTTGTTCCCACCCAGCTCCAGAATTGTGCGGGCCAGACGCCCCCCGACCACCTCAGCCACCCTTCGGCCTACGTCACAGCCTGCCGTGGCAGAGACCAACGGGATGCGGCGGTCATGGAGGAGTCGGTCCCCAACCGTGGACCCCTTCCCGATGACCAGAGAGAAGATGGCAGGGTCCACGTCGTTGGCCCGGCAGACCTCCGCCGCGATCTTCGTCACGGCGATGGCCGTCAAAGGCGTCTTCGAGGCGGGCTTCCAGAGTGTGGAATCACCGCAGACGGCAGCCAACGCCGAGTTCCAGGCCCAAACGGCTACCGGGAAGTTGAAGGCGGAAATGACGGCGACCACCCCCAGAGGATGCCATTGCTCCCGCATGTGGTGGTCCGGGCGCTCGGACTGCATGGTGAGGCCGTAGAGCTGTCTGGACAGGCCGACGGCAAAATCACAGATGTCGATCATCTCCTGGACTTCGCCCTCACCCTCGGCGACGATCTTGCCCATCTCCAGAGTCACCAGCGCCGCAAGATCTCCCTTCTTCTCCCGAAGAGCGTTCCCGAGCTGACGCACCACTTCACCCCGTTTCGGCGCGGGAACCGTCCTCCACTTCAGGAAGGCCGCATGAGCCTTATCGACGATGAGGTCGAATTCCTCTTCGGTGACCTGCTGGACGGAGGCGATCTTCGACCCGTCAACGGGAGAGAATACGCCCAGAAGGGGGCCGGAGCCCACCCAGTCCCCGGCAAACCCACCGAGGTTCATTTCATTGATACCGAGTCGATTCAGGAAGTCGTGCATGGCTCTCAACCTTGGAGTTTTAGTGTGTTCGGGAAGGCGGAAGTCTAGCCGATTCAAGGGTCCGAGGCCATGCGGGGGTTGGCTCTTGAGCGCCCTAAGCCCGTTACCCCCATCCCAAGACCTTCATTCGGGCCCCGGGGTAACTCCGGGGCCCCGGCGCTGATCAGAACGCGATCACAGCGATAATCGTGTAGAGCACCGCTCCGATTCCCGCCGCAATGGTCGCAATGGGCATCTGCGTGGTCACGTGGTCCATGTGGTTCGAGCCCGTGGCCAGACTCGAAAGGATGGTGGTGTCGCTGATGGGAGAGCACTGATCCCCGTACACGGCCCCACCCAGGACGGCCCCGAAGCACAGGGTGATGTAGAACGGGTCCGGGTTGATGGCATGGGCCAGAGGCATGGCAATGGGAAAGACCACCGCATAGGTACCCCATGACGAGCCCACCGAGAAGGCGATCAACATACAGATGAGCATGAAGATGGCCGGCAAGAGAGCGGGCTGAATGATCTCACTCGTGGTCCGAACCAGGAAGCCGGCCGTCCCCAGGGAGCCCGAAACGGTCCCGAGGGTCACCGCCAAGGCCAAAATAATAGCTCCCAGCGAGACTCCCTTCACACCATCCACAAAACCCTCCATGACCTCCGGAAGCTTCATGCCTTTGATGAGGGCAAGGATCATTGCTGAAAGGACGGAGAGGACAAACGCCTCGTTGATGGGAACGCTCACCCTTCCCGTGGCCCTGAAATTCAGGATCAAGCCCCCAACGGCGATTCCGATGAGCACCAGGATGGGCACCGAGAAATCCCAGTTGGTGGTCTTGTAGCCCTCGGGCACCTTCACCTCTTCCAGCTCCTTGCTGGCCATGGTCTGGACACCGGGGGCGTCCAGCTCTCCGGTGGTCTTCACCCGCTCGATGGCCCGCTTCATTTTCCCGAAGACGAAGGGGTTCACATCCAGCGCGAAGGCATAGGTGAAGATCACGGCGATGATGCCGTAGAAATTGAAGAAGATGGTTTTGTAGAAAAACGAGGTGGCGTCCCCGATGGTGGCGAACATGGGGATCGTACCCACCACCAAGCCTCCCACGTAAGCCGGCCAGACGTTGAACGGAATGACGGTGGCGATGGGTGAAGCGGTGCTGTCGATGATGTACGACAGCTCTTCATGGGACACCCCTGCCGCGTCAGCCACCGGCTTCACTGTGCTTCCGGCCAAGATCGTGCTGATGGTACCCCCTTGGTGGAAGACGGTTCCCATCAAGCACCCGAAGAGCTTGGCGCTCTTTCGGCCCCGGACCATCCGATCCCCGGCCCAATGGGCGAAGTACCTGGCGCCTCCCGTTCTGGTCCAGATCCCGATCAGGCCTCCCAGGCACCAGAGGTACACCAGCAGGATCTGAGCGTAGGACTGGGTCCCGACCGCCGGGAGCAGAAACTCGGCGATGATGTTGAACTTGCCGCTGACGATCCCACCCGCCGCGATCCCGATGAACAGGGCCGAAATCACCTCCTTGGTCCAGAAACAGAGGACCAGGGTGAGGGCGGCCGGAACAATGGACCAGAAGCCGAAATCCTCGAACCCGGAGGCCTGGCTGATGATATCGGTGTTGTTTCGCAGGTAGAGAAGGAGGATCAGGGAGAGTCCGCCGACAACCCAGGTGATGGTTCGCTTCATCGAAAGCACCCCGTTCGGGTTCGACTTGAGCCAGGGGGGGGGCAATCCCCCACCTTGAAATGCTACCAGGTATCCTTCGAAGGGATGTTCAGCTCTCCCTCGGTTTTGGCGACCCAGACCGCAGCCGCGGAGTCGCCGGTGACGTTCACGGCGGTTCGGGTCATGTCCAGAATCCGCTCCACTCCCAGGACCATGGCCAACCCTTCCAGGGGGATCCCCAAGGCCTCGAGGACAATCGCCAGCGTAATGAACCCGATGCCAGGGACCCCAGCTGCTCCGATGGAGGCCAAGGTGGCAGTGATCACCACAATCACCAATTGGCCGGGAGTCAACGTGATTCCGTAGACCTGGGCGATGAAGATGGTGCTGACACCATGGTAGATCCCGGTCCCGTTCATGTTCACCGTGGCGCCGAGCGGCAAAACGAAGGACGCCACATCCCGAGATACTCCCAGGTCCTCTTCCGTGATTTTGAGATTGATCGGGAGGGCCGCGTTGCTCGACGAGGTGGAGAACGCGAAGACCATCACTTCGTAGAACCTCTTGAAGAAGAAGACCGGGCTCATGCCCGAGAAGAACTTCAGAGTGATGGGATAGAAGGTGAGGGTGAAAAGGATCATCGTTCCGATCCCCACCAGGACGTACTGAAGCAGCGAGACGATGACTCCGAAACCGAACCGCCCCGCCACGGACGCAATGAGGATGAAGACACCGTAGGGAGCGATCTTCATGATCATCTCCACGATGACCACCATGGCGTCGTTCACCGATTCCAGAACATCGATGAGCGGCTTCCGCTTCTTCTCCGTGAGGACCGTGAGGGCAATGCCCAGGAAAAGGGCGAAGAAGATGATCTGGAGCATGTCCATGTTGGCCATGGACGCGAAGGGATTTCGCGGGATGATGTTGAAGAGGATGTCCTGGAGACCCGGTGGCTCTTGCATGGACTGGAGACGGGCTTCGTTGGTGCCGGCATAATCGCTCAACAGCTGGGCCTTCACCCCTTCATCCAGACCAGCTCCTGGTTTTACCGTACTGGCAACCACCAGCCCTAAAGCTACCGCCAAGGCCGTGGCGACCAGATAGTAGCCAATGGTTTTGATTCCGATTCGACCCAGCTTCTTCAAATCCCCCAGGCTCGCCGTCCCAATGATGAGGGAAGCCATGACCAGGGGAATCACGATCATGATAAGCAAACGAATGAAGGCCTGGCCGAAAGGCTCCAGCGCCACCACCCAGTCCCCTACCCCAAACTGTTCCGCCAGGGCGCCGACGATCGCTCCCGCAACGAGCCCGATCAGGATTTTTGTATGAAGCTTCACGCGTGACTCCTATTCAGGTCGCCGAGTGGGCCAAAGCCCATCCGGCCGATGGCAAACAACCGCACCAACTTGTCGGGGGGACCCCGGGAGGGCAACCGGGGGAAGATTCGGCACTTCACAACCGGGGAGAGAATCGGCACTTCAGAAAGTAATGACCTTCCAGTCCCCCTTTAGCATCTCGGTGAGGGGGTGACCCATGAACTTCACCTCGATGCCCATCCCCTCCAGAACCTCCGAGACCCCATAACTGTCCGCACAGGCCTGGCACGCCACGATCTCGACCCCGGCCTCCGCCATCGCCGCCACTTCCTCCTGAAGTTGGCCGTTCTCCGACAAGAGCTTTGCAGAGGGCCCCCAAACGATGAGAGTGACCTCGTCGAACCACCCCTGCTTTTTGGCGTTCAGGGTGTACATGAAGGCCACCTTGGTGGCAACCTCGGGGTCACCGCTGGTCCAGAGGACGGCGAGGCGTGAAGGCTCCTGCTCGGAGGGCGTTGGAGCCATCGGTCTGAATCCGGAAAGGAGGAGCAGGGATAGAGCCCCAGCAAGGAGCACGGTCGGGAATGGGGTCCTGCGAAGCACGGTGCCTCCCCTGCTCAAAAGTAAACCGCGAAACCAAGTCGTACCGTCGTGGGCGATACCCGCTCCTGGGGAGCCTGATAGTATTGGTTTGGTGCGATCCCCCCACCGAACATGGATGCACTCTGGCTGAACCCGTAGTCCGGTCCGTTGTTTACCAGGGTATTAAGCGCCGTGATGGCCTCGGCCCGGAGAACATTGAACCAGTCCAAGGAGACGGCCATATCATACCGTTGGAGGCGGAAGACCCGCTCCAGGCGCACGTCCAGGACATTCCGGGGCTCCAACGTGGGTAGGCCCCGGGGGCCTACGAAGATATTGTGCCCTTCCAGAGGCCACATGAGCTGGTAGTCCAACTCCTGCCCGGGCCTAGTCGGGACCCCGGACTTGGTCAGCGCTCCCGTGTCCACCCTGTAATGGAAGAACCCCAAGCCGTAAAGCCGGAACCGAGGGGAGTAATGGTCACCGGACTGGAAGGTCCAGAATAGGCCACCCCGAAGCTGCCCCGGTAAGGCCCCCCAGACCGAAACCTTCCACTCCCGGTCGGCGAAGTTTTCCAGAGTCCCGTAGGAGTTCACGCCTTCGTTTACCCGGACGTACGGCCCGGCCCCGTACCCCTCCGGATCGGTGTAGCCGCTCACGTTGTCCAGATTCCCCTCCAGATCCGTCATCACAAAGGAGGCGGAGGCTCCCCAGTTGGGACGTGCGACCTCCAGGTTGAACTGGAACTGATCGAACTCTCTTTGGCCGTCGGGAGCCGTGGTGAGGACGTAGTCAGGATCCCAGGTCAGGCCGGGAAGGTCGGCGTAGGTGAGGCCCGGAATGGATAAGGCGTCAGGGCAATCCCCATTCCGCTTGCAGATCAGGCGTGCGGCCAGGAGGTGGTTCGGAAGATAGAGCTCCTGTAAATAGACGCTGCCCCCGGAAAAAGGCAGGATGGCACCGGAACCGTCGAAGACCCGGACCTTCTCAAATAGGGTGTAATTGGAGGCCCTGTTTCGATCCACAAGGGCGACCATGTCCTTGTTCGATCTCCGTGTATAGATGGCCTCCACCTTCCCCCAATCGCTGAACTGCTTCTCCAACGCCACCAACCACTGGTCCACGTAGGGTTGGCGATAATTCTCCACGGGCCCCGTCTCGTTCAGGATGATCTCCCCGTCCTTCCTGAAGATCCCTTGCTGGGCTAGGGCGTCTCGCTCAGCTTGCGTAAAGGTGGTTTTGGGGTCTGAAAAGCGTTGGCCCGTGAAATACCAGTACTCCTGATTTGTGAAGACGTCGGCTCCCGCCACCCTGTCATACATCTGCGAGATCATGTTCTGGTGATATCGGCCCCAGTGCGCTTTGGCCACGAGAGTTCCGTCCCTCACCACGTCGACCGCCACTCCAAGCCTGGGATCGAGTCCCTGGTCCTCTACCGCCAGGAAGCGCTCCCCGGAGGTAGGTGTGATCCAACCTCTCCATTGGCTCCAACGGACCCCTGGCGTGAGGACGACGCGGGACCCGACGGAGATGGACGTCTGAGCGAACAGGGCCGCGTTCAGGACGTCGGAATCGAGATTGACCTCGCCCCCCCACATGTTCGGCACCCAGTTGGAGGTGATATGGGACCAGGTAGAGGGGTCTTCAGGAAGGAATCGGGATGAGTTTACCGGAAGCCAGGTCATTCCCCCATTTCGAAGGCGCTGGTCGTGGAACGTACCCTTTGTGAGCTCTCCTCCAACCTTGATACTGTGCTCCATGGTCCCAGTCCGAAGGCGGAAGGTGCCCATGGCCGTGGCAGAGGTGCTAGAGGGGGCGCTCCGAAGGGTAAGGGGCGCGTTGCCAAAGGCATTATAGGGCGGAGTGAGGGTATAGTTGGATATCCCGGGGACTTCCTGCCCCCCATACGGTTCGTACTGCTCATCCCGGGAGAAGTGGTTGACCCGAGCCTCCAACACGGCCCAGCTACCAAGAATCTCCCTGGCGGACCCATTCAGGAACCAGGTCGGGGAGCTGTAGCGGTGGGTGGCGCCTTTTCCCTCGAACCCTGTCAGATCGTAGTTGTCAGCCAGGTTATTCGTGTAGCCCCCGGAGACCTCGAAGCTGTGTGTCAAACCCGGGTTCCATGTCAGCTTCCCGAAGACCTTCTGTTCGGTGCCTTCCTGAAAGATGGGCGCGAAGCGCCCCTCTACTTCCTTGAGGTGATTCAGGGCCTGCCGGTCCTGGCTTACGTACTTCCCCGAAACGAAATAGAAGAGCTGGTTCCGGATGATCGGGCCCCGTGCCTCCCCCTCCACGTCCTGCCGCCCTACCCCCTCAGTGCCGATCTCCGTCTTCACCAGGTTCGTCCCGGTAAGGGCCTTGTGTTCCATGGTGGTTCGAATACTCGCCTGGAAATCATTCCCCCCTGATTTGGTGGTTACGTCCACCAGGCCACCCTGAAAGCCCCCGTACTCGGCCCCGGCTCCCAGCCCCCTGACCTCCACCCGGTCGATCCAATAGATGCTGGGCTGAAGCAGATCCCCTCCAAGGCCTGGGTGGTTCGCCGACAACCCGTCGATCCGATAGCTGTTGGCCTGAAAGTTCGCCCCCCCCCAGATCTGGCCAGGACGGGCTCCCGGCGTAAGAGCCACAAGATCCTTGGCGTCGTAGGTCATGGGGAGAAGGCGAATGGCCGACTCCTCCACTGTGGTTGAGAACTCAGTGTTCTCTCGCTCGATCCGGACCCGCTCGGATCGAATGGTCAGCCCCTCGAGTTCGATTGGCGCCACTTGGAGCCGGACCTCCACAGCCTGAGAAGCCCCCGGGATCATCCGGACCCCCTCCACCAACCGGGTGTGGAAGCCCAAGGCCTGAACCCTTACCTGAAAGGTCCCTCCCGGTATTTCCCCGATCCGGGCAACGCCTTCCAGGTCCGTATCCCCCCACTGAAACACTTCTTCCTGGAAGACCACCTCCACACGAGCGTTCGGAACCGGACCGGCCGGGCCGTTGACTCGAACGAAGAGGATTCCGGTCTGAGCGGAGAGAGAGGTGGACCCCAGGATAAGGAGCCATCCAAGGATACCGAGGGCTCGGGCCGAATGGCCCCAAAAGGAGTAATTTTTCATAACCAGGAAGAATAGTGGCCGACACCTCCGGGGGCGAGCGAAGTGTCAGTACGCGGGTCCCAGATACTCCTTACGAAACTGGTCGTGTTTCCTTGCCTGTTCCGGTGAGCCGATCCCGTGGGTAGTCCCCGCAACCATCCATATGATCTGGTCCGCCAACTCCATCAGGGGGCGTAGTTCGTGCCCCGTGACCACCACCGCACACCCCTCATCCGCCATGGTTCGGATCACGCCGGACACCAGCTCCTGGTCCTTGGGGGCAAGGCCCGCCAGCGGCTCATCCGCCAGAAGGCATGAAGGGCGTCGAACCCAGGCCAGAGCCACCTCCGCCTTGCGTTCCTCTCCGCCCGACATCTCCCACACCGTCTTGTCCAGAAGCGATTCAACGCCGAGATGGGGCGGAAGGGAGATTCCGGCCTCCTTCGAGAACCGTTTCCGGAGCACCGAAAGATGCCGTCGGAGCCTCCCGCGCCGGGGAAGGAGTCCGGAATCCGGAAGGTAGAAGAGGCCCATCCCTGCCAACTGGTGGAGACGGGGATTGAGGAAAACCCTGGACCGGAACCTCACGGTGCCAAACTCCCGCCTCACCAGGCCCAGGGAGGCCCAGAAGAGAGTGGTCTTCCGGGAGCCGTTGCGGCCCATGACGGCGGTCACCTGGCCTGGGCTGGCCCAGACACTTGCAGACTTCAAAACCGGGTTGCCAAGGAAAGAGACCCCGATGGATTCGGCTACGAAAAGACGGTCCAAAACGGCTCAGCCCCCCATTCCCAGAACATGAACTGCAAGGGCCGACGCAACTTCGAGGGCGCCCGAGACCAATAAGGAAACGGCGACAATCCCCCTCCGGCCCACACAGAGGTTTCCAAGGAGCAAGCGCTCCCGGGCCACGGTGCCGTCAAGAACTGCGATGGTGGCGACACCGAGCATGAGAAGGATGGACACAGGGGGGAGGATTCCGGGCAAGCCGTTGGCCATGCCTAC
Source organism: Gemmatimonadota bacterium (assembly GCA_043820695.1). Classification (GTDB taxonomy): domain Bacteria; phylum Gemmatimonadota; class Gemmatimonadetes; order Longimicrobiales; family Gaopeijiaceae; genus JABDNZ01. The sequence continues at coordinate 10,045 of JBDRDQ010000019.1, forward strand.
AATCACACGCAACACCAGCCAGGCAAGTACGGTGATCCGAAACGTGGCCCAAAAGAACGGTCTCGGGGGAAGGTGAATCATCCGCTCTAACTAAAAGGAAACCCTTGAGCCCACAAGCCGGTTCTCACCCGATGCCCGGCCATTGTCATTTGAACTATTTCCTCGGCACCCACTCAGGTCTAGATTATTTTAGGATGTGTTCTGCTCGAAAGGATTTGGTAGCGTATGGATGGAGACACCCTCCCTGTAATCATCCAGGGGGGAATGGGGATCGGGGTCTCGGGCTGGCCGTTGGCCCGGGCCGTGGCCCAGCAGGGCCAGCTGGGCGTGGTGTCCGGGACAGCGTTGGACAACGTACTCATTCGTCGCCTTCAGGACGGCGACCTCGGTGGGCACGTCCGCCGGGCCTTGGAGGCTTTTCCATCCCCTTCTGCCGCGTCTGAAGCCCTGAGGCGTTTTTTCAAGCCGGAAGGGCGGGCGGAGGGCGAGCCCTATGCCCTGGTGCCCATGTATCGCCAGGTGGTGGATTCCTTCCGCAACCAGATCACCATCATGGCCAACTTCGTGGAGGTTTGGCTGGCCAAGGAGGGACATGAGGGGAAGGTCGGAATCAACTTCCTTTCCAAGGTCCAAATGCCGACCCTCCCTTCCCTTTACGGGGCCATGCTCGCGGGAGTGGACTATGTCCTCATCGGCGCCGGGATTCCTCGGGAAATCCCAGGAGCCCTGGACTCCCTCGCGAAACACGAACCCTCCTCCATCCGGTTCGACGTTCAGGGCGCCGGGAACGATAACGAGGAACGCCTCCACTTCGATCCCCGGGAATTTTTCGAGGGTCTCCTCCCTCAACTGAAGCGCCCGAAGTTCCTCCCCATCGTCTCATCGAACTCCCTCGCCACTATGCTGGCGAAGAAGGCCAACGGTCGTGTGGACGGGTTCGTGGTAGAGGGCCCCACCGCCGGAGGCCATAATGCTCCCCCCCGGGGCGAAAAGCGGCTCAACGAGCGGGGTGAGCCAATATACGGTGAGAGAGACACCGTGGACCTGA
>JBDRDQ010000020.1:0-2375 GCA_043820695.1 Gemmatimonadota bacterium
CCGGTTCCTGGCTGAGATTCGCACCACGGCCAACCTGAGCCATCCCCATATCCTTCCCTCTCCACGACTCGGGGAACGCTGACGGGTTCCTCTTCTATGTCATGCCCTTCATCGAGGGGGAGAGCCTCAGGCAGAGGCTGGACCGGGAGACCCAGCTCCCGGTGGAGGAGGCGGTGCGCATCGCGGGCCACGTGGCCGACGCCCTGGACTTCGCCCATCGCCACGGCGTAATCCACTGGGACATCAAGCCGGCCAACATCCTCTTCCAGGAAGATCAGCCGGTGGTGACGGACTTCGGCATCGCCCTGGCGGTGAGTGCGGCGGGGCAGGGGAGGCTCACGGAGACGGGTCTGAGCCTGGGCACCCCGTACTACATGAGCCCTGAGCAGGCAGCGGGGGATCAAACCGCCACGGCGGCAAGCGACGTCTACTCACTGGGGTGCGTCCTGTACGAGATGCTTACCGGGGACCCGCCCCACACGGGCTCCTCCGCCCAGGCCATCCTGGGCAAGATCCTCCTGGGGGAAGTGACGAGTCCCACGAAGCTCCGGCGCACCATCCCGGCTAACGTGGAAGGCACGATCCTGAAGGCGTTGGAGCGCATCCCGGCCGACCGGTTCGAGTCGGCGGCGGGCTTCGCCGCGGCCCTCAAAGACAGGGCGTTCAGGCATGGGATGGGGGCGGGGGCCTCTCCGGAAGCGGGGCGGTGGAGGCCCGTGGCCATAGCCCTTTCCGCGGCGGTCGTTGCCCTGACCGCAGGCCTTTATTACGCGACCTCGAGAGAGGTGCCAATGCCCCCCGCACGCTTCGCCGTGTCTTTTCCCTCCGGTCAGGAACTCCTCAACGTGCAAGGGATCAGTCTGGCCTTTACGAAGGACGGGTCAGCCCTGGTTTATGTGGGGCCCGGAGAGGGGGGACAGGGTCGACAGCTCTGGGTCAGACGGCTCGATGCCCTCGAAGCCCGGCCCATCCGCGGCACGGAGGGGGCGCGGAGCCCCGTTCCTTCTCCCGATGGGGAAAGGGTCGCCTTTAATGAAGGGGACGGGATCCAGATCGTGTCCATGGATGGTGGCACTGCGGTGACTTTGGTGGCCGACTCGGTCCAAGGATTTGGCCTGGACTGGGGCGGTGACGGGTTCGTCTACTATTCGCGCCCGGACGGAAGGCTTTTTCGAATTCCGGAAAATGGGGGTGAGTCGGAACCGATCACGGATCTCTCCCTCACGAGTGGCGCCACCCTTCACAACTGGCCCGGCGTCCTTCCTGGCGACCGGGGGATTCTGTTCACGGCCTTCACGGGCATCCGTTCCGAAAGCAGTGTATGGGTGTTGGACCTCGAGTCTGGGGAGCACCGGAGATTGGCCGCCCGGGCGATGATGGCTCGATACCTGGAACCTGGGTTTTTGGTGTTTTGCGGCGAGGACGGAATACTGATGGCAGCGCCGTTCGACCTGGACGGCCTGCAAATGACGGGTTCCCCTAGCCCCCTTTCGGATAGGGTCTGGGTTCGAGGCGGAGCAGCGTCACAGTTCGCTGTTTCATCAACTGGCACGCTGGCCTACTTCCCCGGGACGGGGTCCTCTCGTGTCCTGACATGGGTGGATCGACAGGGGAACATCCAAGAGATCGATCCGCGTTTGGGAGGACACTTCCGGTCTCCGGCTCTCTCGCCAGATGGCACACAGATCGCCTTCGTGTCTGTCGAAGGCCTGGCAAGGGCCGTCTGGGTTTTTGATATCGTCCAGAAGGTGCTTTCACCCCTTGCATCAGAGGGCATCAACGACCTCCCATTCTGGCACCCTGATGGAGACCGGGTCGGGTTTGTTTCCGACCGTTCCGGAGCTCTCCGGCTGTACTCGATCTCTAGTCGTGGGGGTGGAGATCCGCTGCCGATCCTGGATGTTGAAAACACTCTTCAGGCCGCGTGGACCTCGGACGGGCGGGGAGTCATCTTCACGGTTCAAGATTCCATCCGGGGTTCCTCTCAGGATATTTACTATGCGTTCCTCGGTTCGGGTCCGACGATCGTAGACTATCGGGTCACTTCGGCTGACGAGGGCCGGGTGGCGGTTTCGCCGGACGGGCGATGGCTCGCTTATACGTCGAATTCTTCGGGTCTCCAGGAAGTGTATGTCCAACCCTTTCCGGGGCCAGGAGACCGGACCCTGGTGTCCACGGGTACGGGAGGAACGGAACCCGTGTGGGCCCACAGTGGAGAAGAACTTTTCTACAGGAACAGCGTGGATGAGATGGTGGCCGTCCGGGTGTCCACGGAGGGTGCCTTCGCGGTTTTGGGAAGGGAGGTCCTTTTCCCCGCAGGGGAATTCGTTGGGCTGGACTTCGATGGCACTGAAGCTGCCGATGGACAGCAGTAT
>JBDRDQ010000021.1:0-4829 GCA_043820695.1 Gemmatimonadota bacterium
CGAAAACGGCACCACCAACGATCGACCCGACATTCCCACGCTGAACTGCGCTCACGATGAGGATGGGAATCCCCGCCAACGCTGCTGCGAAGCCAATACCGTGGCTCACGCTGTTGGCGATTTCTTCCCCTCGGCTTTGGACAACGGTGGCCAAGCTTCAAGCTCCATGAGATCGAATGGGTGGGGGCATGACAGTCAAAAGCGAGCGGGCCCCACCGAAAACTCGGCGCGGCCCGCTCGGTTTATCTCAAGCCCCAGAGGCTACGAGACTTGAACTACGTTCTCCGCCGCCGGGCCCTTTGCGCCCTCTACGATGTCGAACTCGACCTCAGCGCCCTCTTGGAGAGTCTTGAAGCCCTCTGCCTGGATGGCAGAATGGTGAACGAAGCAATCTCTGCTTCCGTCCGCCGGCGTCAGGAATCCAAAGCCCTTCTGGTCGTTGAACCACTTTACTGTTCCCTTGGTACGCATCAACGCGCTCCCTCTATTGTTCGATGGCCGGAGTGCGGATGACCCGTACCCGACTACCTGTCCTAGCGCGGAACACCCCGCGCGGGGTCTATGGCTACCTAGCCACAAGAAAAAAAGCGAGGGTCTCCGTAGGAAGACCTCCGCCTTCACTTTCGAGATTCCTAGCTTGAGACCCGCTCAAGTCTAGAACAAGGGTCGCTAAGACCCGTATTCCTGTCAAGTCCAATTTTTCCGAGCTTTTCTTAAGCCCGGCTCAGGCCCCTAGGCAACCCAGCCCGGGGGCCTCGAGCCGCACCTACCCGTCTGGTTTACTTGGCTACGCGGTCCTTCAGGCCCTTTCCGGCCTTGAACACCGGATAGGTCTTCGGAGCCAGGGTGATCTCCTTGCCGGTAGCCGGGTTCCGACCGCTCCGGGCCGAACGGTGCTTGGTGGAGAACGTGCCGAATCCGGTGATCCCGACCTTCTTTCCACCGTCGAGCTCAACGGCGATGATCCCGCCCCCAGCCGCAGTGTCAAACATCGCGTTCACGACCTCGACAGCCTTCGCTTTGGACAGGTCACACTTCTTCGCCAACTTCTCCGCCATTTCCGTCTTGTTCATCTGGGCCTCCTGAAGGGTTGGTGTGCTCAACTTCTACTTTACGGTTGCAGATCGCTGCCGCCAAGGGGGAATGAACCACACCATGGACGGGTAGCCATCTCGATCTGGTCTTAAATGCCTAAGGTATATCGGTAGCGGCTATCAGTACGCCGCACAAGTCCCAAGGTTTCCTAACGGTTTGCGATTGCGCTACGCTTTCGCAAGAGGGGATGGCGCCGAAACCACCCCTATTAGCTAAAACCCTTTCGCCCGCCTCACAAGAGGATTCAAAAAATTCCAGATCCGCCGTCCCCCCGGACAGACACCCGTCACCTACCCTCCGGAGGGAAGACACGATGCCGCCTTACGCTCCCGGCGGAATCTCTTCGAACCGATCCTGCCCCAGCTTCTTTCGCGCCTTGTCCGGACTGAAGAGGGTTCCGTTCATGGCCAGATAAACCCCCGGTGGAAGAAGCTGAAGGGCAGCCAGGGCAAATCCGACGTTGAAGTGCGCATCCGTGTGCTTGAACGAAGCCGGTTGCATGGACCCGGTCAGGACGATGGTCTTTCCCCTGATCGAGGCAAGCCGTTTTCCGGTTTCGGCCATGGTATCCGTGCCGTGGGTGATGAGGATTCTCTCGCATGGATCCATCTCGACCGTCTCCACCAGGAGTGTCCTGTCCGTCTCCGTGAGGTCCAAGCTATCCTTCCTAAAAAGGGACTCGACTTCATACCCGACATTGAGGTTGGCCTCTCCCAGAATATCACCGACCTGGGGACCCTGAACAATGAAGTCACTATGTTTTGTGGAATATCCCTTATCGAGGGAGCCACCGGTGGTGAAGACCTTGATTTGCATTCTCTGGATCTCTTCCTAAAGTATTCTGGAATATCGGTAGCCGAGTTCCCCTCCCTATTCCACCCCCAACCCTCATATTACCATCGTCCCATTATTCGAAAACCTTAAGGAATATTCACATTTGGAACTTCCACCACTCCCAAAACCCACTATTCCGCCACCTCAGAATGGGAGACTGGCGCGGAGCAAGAATTCCATGCTCCGATACCGGACGCCGGACGAAGGCGACAGGTAGGCGTCCGTCAAGCCCTCGGTCAGACGGAGCTCGACATCACCCCGAAACCGGTCTTGGTAGTCGACGGAAACCCCAGATCCGGCGGTGATGTTAAGAACGGTGGGTCTTTCCTCCGACAGGACCCGGCAAAGGTCCTGGGTGCACTGGGTTTCCAGCAATTGGTCGATGCCGGGCCCGGCAAAAACGTACGCCGACGCAGGCCCCAGCCTGACCCTCAACTTCCCTTGAATGGGGATGCTCAGGTAGTGGCTTCGGACGTTGCTCGCCACCAATCCGTGGGGATCCAGTCCCTTGTCCCAGACCACGCTGCCACGCCCTACATAACCGATCTCGGCCCGGATGGAGAGAAAGGAGACCGGGGTCGGAACATCTACGTTCACCCCAAGGGTGAGGCCGTTAGCGGTTTCGGTGGAGATGGGCCCGCTCCAGACTTGATGAGACCGGACCTGGCCGAGATGAAACCCCACGGTCCTCTGTATCTGCCCGCTGGAGGGAGGGACGAAGAAGAAAGCCTCGCCCACCAGTATGAGCAGGGCGAGGCGAAGCAGGTGTTTGAGACGCCGGGTTGTGGCCAGGACCAGAATCAAGGCGATGACCCCCAGGAGGATCCGCCAGACCCCGGACCGAAATCGCTCTCTGACAAGCAGGCCCGTCACCTCGGCGTGCTCTGCCCGTCTCCATTCGAAAGAAAAGGACCGTGAGTCGTCACCCATTCGTCCTGCCTACTCCGGCTGCTGGTCTCCCTCCGGTAACCTGCGGACACCCTCCTCCAGACCCCGGAGGCTCCGATATCGCGCCCTGTCGCTCAAGGATTGCCTGGCAAGGGCGAGGGCAAGATCGGCAGCGAACTCCTCTGCTGCCAACCGGTCTCGCCGTTGTACCTTGAGGACAAGTTGGGCCGGATGGGTCATTCTGAGTCCCGCTTGACCCGCGATCTCCTCGAAAGCTTGCAGGTCGGACGCAGTAAGTTCGAGGCGAGAGCCCCCCGGCCATTCCCACCACCGATGTCGCACGACCGCTCCGGCTACGCCTTCCAAGGGAATGGCAACTTGCCTGACGGCTTCGACCTCTTCGTCACTCCGGATCTCGCCACCGATGTGATCGGTCTTCCGGGCCAGGCGCCATTGGACCAACAGGCGATCGTCCACCAGCCTCAGGAGGCCATGAACGGTTTCCGTGGTGGTCGTGATGCCCCCTCCCGAAATGACATCGTTGCTTCGCCGAAGGGTGAACGGAAGGGCCGCGGAATGAGTCATAGGAAGGACTCTACCGATCTGACGGGGCCATGGGATCCCGAGTCAATCGGAAGAGTTCCACTTCGGCGGCGATCCTTCCGAAACCCGGCCACCACGGGTCTTGGACAAGCTCCTCGAGCAATTGAATGGCCTGGGCAGTGTCTCCTTGCACGATGAACCAATTGGCCACTCCATACCCGACCGTCTCCCGCCGGTATGGGGCATCCGGTCCGGGATTGAGAAGTTGACCGGCCGTCATTTCACCCTTGTAAAAGAGGAGGTCGTGGTAGTATGGGAGATTCTCCTCGATCTCCAGACCCATGGGAATCCCGGAGAGGAGCTCCGACGCGACCTCCATACGCCCGGCCCTGAGGGCGGCCCGAACGGCCCATTCGGTCATGGCCACTTTGGAGTCCGGGTCCACACCATTCACCGAACAACTCCGGAAGTCCTCTGACTGGGCCCTGGCGGCCTCTTCATCCCCGGCAAGGCCAAGACAGCGGAGATACTCGTCGGAGGCTTCGGAGAAATGGCCCTCCAGGAAGTGGGCCAACCCGAGGTGGTAGGCCACATCCCAGTTGAGGGGGGCGAGGCTCCGAGCCATTTCGAGGTCGGTGATGGCCTCGTCGAATTGCCTGAGGGAGATGTAGCGGTGCCCCCGGTACCGGTACGGACGCCAGTCGTCGGGGGAAAGCTCGATGGCCCGGCTGTAGAACCCCATTTCCTGGCGATACTGCCAGGAATTCCTCCGGACCCTTCCGGCAGCGATGATCAACTCCACGTCGTTCGGTGACTGGGCCAGGGCAAGGTCGGCCTCCCCCACGGCCCCCGTCGTATCCTCCATGGCGTAGAGGGGCTCACCGAAAAGGGAAATGGCCTGGGGCTCGGCCCCGATATCACCTGGCGCACCCGGCTCTGGCCCCCCCTCCCCTCCCCCCCCTTGAGCGCCCTCCCGGTCGGCGCAGCCCGGGCCAAAGAGAAGAACGACGAGGGACAGGACTCCGAAGGGACGGATCGGTCGGCATTTCGACATCAGAAATCCTCCTCACAAGGTGCGATCCTGCTAATTAGCGGAACAATGCCCGGCCCACAAGCTGTTCCTTTCGCCGGCCGAGGGGCCATCCCACACGACCCGATCCCCATGGAATGCTTCTCCGAGGGCCCTGAAACGAACCTTTTTGAGACGACGACTCGTCCGGATTCCAACGGGCCCAGACCCAACCATCATCGACTTCGAAGCGTCCTACCAACCAGGGTGACGTCCGAGTCAGGGACGTCCGTCGCTTTAACGGAGAGACTCATGTCAGGACTGAAGACGGCGGTTCGAACGCTCACAAGAACACCCTTCGTCTCGGCCGTCGCCATCCTCTCCCTCGCCCTCGGAATTGGGGCCAACGCCGCCATCTTCTCACTTTTCGACGAGATGCTGCTCCGGTCCCTGCCCGTCC
>JBDRDQ010000022.1:0-6619 GCA_043820695.1 Gemmatimonadota bacterium
AGATCATGTCGGGAATCAGATCCAGGGCGATGAGAATGCCGATGCCCTCCATGGGTAGCCCGAAGGCCATCCAGAGTGGCGCCACCACAAAAAGGCCCCCACTGGGGATTCCAGGGGAATAGAAGCTCAAAAGCCCCATTCCGGCGGAAAGAGAGGCGATCTCCACGGGGCCGAGTTCCACACCAAAGAGCGAAGCTACGAAAAACGTTCCTACGATTCGGCTGGTGGGGGATGCGTACTTGAATACCGACACGGCTGCCGGGAGAATCAGCCCGCTGACCTCCGGTTTCAGCCCCAGAGTCCGGTCCGCTTCCTCCAGCATGACGGGAAGTGATGCGAGAGAGGACCGGGTGCTGAACCCCACGGCCTGAGCCGGTGCACAGGCCTTGGCGAAAACGGTCATGGGAAACCCGCCAAATACCTTAACGAGCGGGTAGAGGGCCAGGGCAGCAGTGGTCAGGAGAATGGCGGCCACGGCCAGAAAGCCCGCAACGGCCGCGATGACGGATGCTCCGGTCTGGGCTGCCAGGGTCAGGGTGAGGGCGAAAACCCCGATGGGAGCGGTGGCGAGAATCCAGTCCACCACCACCAGAATCGTCTCCGATACGGCCTTCGAGCCACGGTTGATGGTGTCACGGAACTCTGGTGCGATCCGCGTTGCCGCGACTCCGAAGATCACCGTGAACATGACCAGAGGGAGGATGGCCCCTTCGGCCGCCGCCCCGACCGGATTGGGTGGAAGGAGACCCACCAGCCAGTCTCGGAAGGGAGGGAGGACTACATCTGTGGCCGTTCCGGCCGTGGCAAACTCGGGAATCTGAACCTGATCCGCTTTGAAGAGCCTCAGGAGAGGGGGGGCAGCCAGCCCTCCAAGGGTGGATGTCCCCGCTACCAGGCCGACAAACCAAGCGACGGCCCTCCCTCCTATCCGTGCTACCGCCTTGGCCTCGGAGGATGTGATGCTCCCCAGAAGAAGGGAAACCACCAGCGGAATCACCGTCATTCTGATGGCATTCACCCAGAGGGCGCCGACGGGCTCGATCCAAGCCACCACAATGGCAGGGGCTCCGGCGTCGGCCGGCGCCAGGAAAACGCCAACCGCCAAACCCAGGACCAGGCCCAGAAGAACTCGTGTGGTAAGGGACATGTCGTTTCCCAAGGGGTGATTGGGGCGGTTCGAGCCTAGCCGACGCCTTTACGGCTATTCGGCGCCGTTACAGAAGGTACTTCACCACCAGGAAACCCAGGATGATGAGGGCCCCGAAAAGCCAGGAAAGAAGGTTGAAATAGCGGTCGATGAAGCGGCTGATGGCGGGGCCGAACCAGAAAATCAGCCCGGCTTCCGCAAAAAACCTCAGGCCACGGCTCAGGACACTGGCCAACACGAACACGGGGAAGTTGATGGAAAATACCCCGGCCGAGAGGGTGAATACCTTATAGGGGATGGGGGTGAGGCCGGCCAAGAACACGGCCCAGAAGTCGTAACGGGCGTAGAATTCCTGAACGCCATCGAACGCTTCCGGGGTGACTCCCGGGACATAGGCGAAAAAGAACCCTCCCAAGGCCTGCCAGGCCCCGGCCCCGATGAGATACCCGCCGATCCCGCCCACTACCGAAGCGGCCGTGGCGATGGCGGCGAATCTGAGCGCGCGTCTGGTGGCCCCCAGACACAGAGCCATGAGAAGGGGATCCGGCGGGATAGGAAAGAAGGACGCCTCGGCTGCGGAGAGGGCGGCCAGGGCCGCCGGGCCCGAGGGAGTCTCGGCCCAGTGCAACACCCAGTCGTACAGCCGTCGAACAAGACCCTTCCGCTGCCCCTCGACCTGAGTCATTCCCCGCCTCCCTGAAGTTCTTCCTTCCACGCGAACCGGCCAAGCAGCGGCACAAAGGTACAGCCGTCCTGGATCGCTTCCTCGGTGATGATGCCACCTTCTTTGCGGACCAGAACCAGGTCCTGGGCGTCCTTGCTCCCCACCGGGATCAGCATGCGTCCCGGGTCGTCCAGCTGATCCAGAAAAGCTTTGGGTATCGACGGAGACGCTGCGGATACCACGATCACCTGGTAAGGGGCGTACTTTCGCCAGCCTATGGTCCCATCCCCTACCAGTAGGGCCACATTCATGAAACCCAGTTCGTCCAGGGCTTTCCGGGCCCGCGTGGAGAGTTCCCTGATTCGCTCCACCGAGTAAACCCGTTCGGCCCTGGTCGCCAGAAGCGCCGTGAGGTACCCTGAACCTGTACCTATTTCCAACACTCTCTCTGTATTCTCTGGCCTAAGAATAGACAGGTAAAGGGCTTGAAGAGATGGCTGGGATGCCGTCTGGTGATAACCGATAGAAACCGGAGCGTCCTCGTACGCGCGGTTCCAAACCCCTTCCGGGAGGAAAATGTGGCGCGGGACCTGGTCGAAAAGCTGGAGAATCTCCAGGTCATGGATTCCCCGGCCTCGAATATCCTCGATGAGGCGTCGCCGGTATCCGGTGAACCGATGGTCCCCTAGAGAGCCAGATCCCACCGGCTGATCTCCTCCAAGAGTTCGTAATTGGTCAGGTCGAGGTGGAGGGGCGTCACCGAGATGTATCCCTCCTCATTGGTACAGAGAATCCTCATGCAGAGCTTCCGTCCGTCTCACCGAACCCAAGCTCTATCTCAATGGACTCCGGTTTACCCTCACCGGACCCGGAGGAGGACGGGATACCCTCGAAGGGCTCCGCGGGCGTGAGGACCTTGGCCAGATTCTCCAACTCAGCCTTCATGGATGCGAGGAATTCGGGTCCCAGGACCTCGGCCTGGCCGCCTTCCAGCTTCCCTTCCTTCCTCATCTCCAGGAGCTTCTGGTTCGCCCCTTGGATGGTGTATTTCTGAACGTACAGGAGGTTCTTCACCAGGAGGACCAACTCGATGTCCTTGGGTCGAAAAACCCTGTTGCCGGCTCGGTTTTTCGTAAGTCGAAGGACGTCGAACTGGGTCTCCCAATACCGGAGGACATGGGGTTTCAGGGCGGTCAGGTCACAGACCTCCCCAATCGAGTAATAGGCCTTCTTTACTATGGACTCTCTCACTTCCGTCCCCTTTTTTTCATTGCTCAGGACCAAACCTCTGGCTTCGGCTCCCGAAGCATGAGATTCCGAACCGCTTCCTTAGCGTCCCTTCCCTCCCAAAGCAGGGCATGGACCTCTCCACTGATGGGCATCTCCACCCCGACCACCCTGGACAGCTCTCGAACGGCTTGGACCGTCCGAACTCCTTCCGCCACGCTCTTCATTCCTCCGAGGATCTCCTCCAGGGGCTCACCCTGGCCGATCCGGTACCCTACGGTCCGGTTCCGGCTCAACGATCCGGTGCAGGTCAAGACCAGATCTCCCATCCCCGCCAGTCCGGAAAACGTAGCCGGATCAGCCCCCATGGCCACCCCGAGTCGGGTGATCTCTGCCAGGCCCCGGGTGATGAGAGCCGCCAGGGTGTTATGGCCGAAGCCCATCCCGGCAATGACCCCGGCGGCAAGGGCAATGACGTTCTTGAGGGCTCCCCCCAGCTCGACGCCCAGGACATCCGGGTTGGTGTAGACCCGGAAGTACTCGGTTTGGAAGATCTCCTGAGCGTTGAGGGCGGCCCGGCTCGACCGGCTGGCGACCACCACCGCCGTGGGAGCTTCGCAGGAGACCTCGGTGGCAAAGCTGGGGCCCGAGAGGAAGGTGAGGAGACGGGCCTGCTCCGGGGTCAACAACCCGGAAAGGACCTCATCCATCCGCCGTCCCGTGGAAACCTCGATGCCCTTTGACGCGCTGATCACCTGAACATCGCGTGCCAGCTCCCCGGCGAGGTCCCGAAACACCAGAGACACGAACTGGGAAGGGACCACCGATACCAGAATCTCCTTCCCCGCCACGGCTTCCGAAAGGTTCGAGGTGGCCTCCAGGGTTTCGGGAAGCGCCACCCCTGGCAGGAAGGTCCTGTTCTCCCGGTGATCCAGGATGTCCTCGACCACCTCGGGCTCCCGGCCCCAGATCGTAACCCGATGGCCCTTTCTGGCCAGGAGCCGGGCCAGGGCCGTGCCCCAGCTACCTGCACCAATGACTGCGATGGACCGAGGCTGGGCGGTCATGGAGTGCCCTTCTTCTTCCCGAATCGGTTTTCCTCACCCTTCAGGAGTCACCGAATGTTGGACCGGTGAGCCCAGAAAACGAAAAAGGCGAGGGCTACGGTAAAGAGCAGAAGGGTGTTTCCGCCTTTGTGAGGAACGAAGAGGAGAGCCAGGGGAAGGGCCACCGCCGCGGCGAGGGAGCCCGCCGAAACCATTCGGGTCGAGAAGGTGACGACGACCCAAACGATCAGAGCCGCCAGGACGCCCCAGGGTGATAGGCCCAGGAAAGCCCCGGCGCTGGTGGCAATCCCCTTCCCTCCCTTGAAACGGACCCAGAAGGAGAACACGTGTCCGAGAATGGCCGCTGCGGCATAGGCCAGCGTCCATTCCCAGAGCGCGGAGTGGTCCCGTTGAGGAAAGAACCACACCGGGATCCACCCCTTCAATACGTCGACCAACGCCACCGGAACAGCCGCTTTCCATCCCAGATTCCGGAAAGTGTTGGTTGCTCCCAGGTTGCCACTTCCCATGGTTCGGAGGTCCACGCCGAAAAAGACACGGCCAACCCAGAAACTGGTTGGCGTCGCGCCGATGACATAGGCCAGAAGAAGAAGGAAAACGGGAGTCACGTCGAGCACTTGGTCCGGGGTGGTGGTTTATTTGCCCTCGGTCTTTCGGAATCGGATCCTCACTGCAGTGCCGATGAATCCCCACCGTTTCCGAAGGCTGTTGTGCACGTAGCGAATGTAGTGGTCCGGAATCTCCTTCGGGAGGTTGGAGAAGAAGAGAAAGGTCGGGGGAGCCACGGAGACCTGGGTCCCGTATCGGAGCTTCACCGGCCTTCCCCCGGAATGAGGGGGTGGCTGATGCCGGACGATCTCCGCCAGGGCCTCGTTGACTTCATGCGTGTCGATCCGCCTGTGCCGCTCCTCCTGCACCTGGAGAATCAGGTCCAAAGCCTTCCGGGCCCTTTGGCCGGTGAGGGCCGAAGAAAAGAGAATCGGGATCCACTGTAGAAATGGGGCCTTCTGCCTCATCTGCTTCTCTCGGGCGGGAGCGGTGTTGGTTTCCTTTTCCACCAGGTCCCACTTGTTCACCATCAAGATGATCCCGGCGCCCGCCTCGTACGCCTGCTCCAAAACCTTCAGATCCTGGGAGGACAGCTCTTCCGTGCCGTCGATCAGGACCAGGCACACGTCGGCCTGTTGGACCACTCGGGCTGTTCGGAGGGCGCTGTAGTACTCGAGAGAGTTCGAGACCTTCGACTGCCGTCTAAGCCCGGCGGTGTCGACAAAGACCAGCGTGCGTCCGTGATATTGCATCGGTGTGTCGACGGGGTCCCGGGTGGTACCGGGAATGGCGCTGACCACCACACGTTCTTCCCCCAAAATCCGGTTCACGAAGGACGACTTGCCGACATTGGGCTTCCCGATGACGGCCACGCGGATGGTGCCTTCCCCTTCCTCGTCCTCCGGAGCCTCGGGAAATTCCGCCACTACCGCGTCCAGGAGATCTCCGGATGCCTTCCCGGAGGTTGCGCTGACCGGGTGGGGTTCCCCCATCCCCAACGCCCAGAAGTCCAGGTGGCTCTGCTCCTGAGGGAGGTTGTCCAACTTGTTCACCACCAGGAGGACGGGTTGGGGGCTTTTCCGGAGGATCTCGGCCAGTTTCTGGTCCAGGGGGTGAATTCCGGTCTTCCCATCCACGACGAACAGGATGACGTCGGCCTCCTGGACGGCGGCCATGGCCTGCTCCCGGACGGCCCGGTCGAGAGGTTCGTTGCTGTCCTCGATCACGCCGCCTGTGTCCACGACGAAGAAACTCCGGCCGGCCCAGTCGGCCCGGGCGAAGTTCCGATCCCGAGTGACCCCGGGGGTGTCGTCCACAATGGCGAGTCGTCGACCCAGGAACCGGTTGAAAAGCGTGGATTTCCCCACATTGGGTCTCCCCACTACCGCAACGACAGGGATTTTCTGGCTCACAGCATCCTCAGGGCTTCCGTGATTTCCAGGGCCGGCACGACCTGAGCTGGGGCCAGGGCCTCCCGGAAATCGAACAAAGACAGTGAATCGGTGAAAAGGTCATCGGCGTTGAGCGCTTCTTTGGGCACCAGGAACAAATCCTCCGGCTCCGGGTTTTCGGCAGCCTGCAGGAGGTCCCGGCCGGCCAAGAGCCCTGCAACGGTCACCGATGGTCCGAAAAACTCATTGACGACGGGGTGAACATCCACTGAGGCCCCTGTGGCTTCCCGAAGAGAGGGTGCCAGTTCCTCGAGAAACGGGGCCATGGAGAGCCCAGTGAGGATTCTGATCCGCCGGCCCTCCAACCTGGGAACCTCCGACAGGCCTTCCCGGAAGGCCGCCAGGAACCCCGACACGGCCCCTACCCCGTTTTCCGTCAGGTCCCAGGAGTCGTAGTACCCGGCCGGCGGGAGAGGGCGCCCGGCGTGGAGATACATTTCATCGGCGCAGTAGGCCCACCCCTGTTTTCGCTCTACCTGGGCCCGAACGCGGACCAGATCCACCTGATCGATCG
>JBDRDQ010000023.1:0-8415 GCA_043820695.1 Gemmatimonadota bacterium
CCCAGAATCGGAATGTGAGCCGCAAGGATGACGGGCCGTCCGGCTTCAACGAATCGGAGGTCGTTCTTCAGCCATCGAAGCTGGTCCGCGCCCAGGTACCCCATGTACCCGGTGCCGAACCAGAACACGTCGTCCAGGACCACGTAGTGGACGGCGCCACGGTCGAAGGAGTAGTACCGTGGGCCGAAGTGCTGATTGAAGGTGTCGGTCGAGCCTTCGTCGGTGGGGCGGTCCTGATTCTGGTCGTGGTTTCCCAACACCTGAAAGAAGGGGATCCCCGCTCCGGCCACAGCTCGCTCATATTCTGAAAATAGCTCCAGGTGATCGTACATGATATCGCCATCGGCGATTCCCATGGCCTCCGGGTTCCCGAGGGCTCTGACCGTCGCCTGGATATCGGGGACGGTTTGCTCCCGGAACAAGGCCAACTCGTGAGCGTCCTCGGCCTGAATGTCAGCCAACAGGAAGAGGGCATGGTTATCATCGGATGCGGCAAGAGGCTCCAGCTCGAACACCGCTTCCATCTCTCCTGACCCGCTCGAAACAATGGGCCGATAGAACCGGGCGGTGCCCGTCTGGTTTTGGGGAATCCGGAAACCGGCCGGCACGCTCAACCGAAGAAAGTCCCGGTCATCGGTGGTGACAATCTCGAAAGATCCGTCCCGCCGGGTTTGAGCGACGGTGAGCCCGTCCGAGATGGATACTCCGCCGATCCCGCCCCCTCCACTCCGGACTTGCCCGCGTATCCTGATCGGGCTTCCTGACAGAGGTCTGAGATAGGGCCCGTACGGGTCCGCTGCGATCCAATCGGGAACGAAGAGAGTCGCCGCTCCGGCCACGCCGGCTTTGAGGAAGGTCCGACGGCCCATGTTCATGGCGGTTGCGCCCTTTGTGCTCTGGTTCTTTGGGACCTGGTGACCGTTGGGGTAACTCTTTCTCACGGCAGGGCTCCTGAAGTGCATCTGACCGATCCGGACGTATGGATTCGGGCGTACGATGACTCGCATCTTGCCATATCGCTTCCACGGTTGGCAATCCCATGACCTTCCCTCCTGTCACGCTTCGGTATCGGCCAGCGTGCCCGAGGCAGGCAGTGGACGGTCCGGATCGGTAGGCTGTCCGGGGGGTACGGGGTTCGGGCACCTCTTGGACGGAAGGGGTGAAGCCCTATATTTCCATGCTTTCCGGAGCCCCGGATCCAATCCACTCTTCAACATATCGAGGCAACGAAACCAGAATGGCCAAGGCCAAGGCGGTGGAAAGACCTTCTGGGGTTGAGAAGCGGCTGGTGTCCGTATCGGTGCCAATCGAGGACGTGGAACCTGCGGTTCTTCTCCGCCTGGGTAAGGGCGGGCCCAGGGGGTTTTGGGCCCGGGAAGGCCGATGGTTCGCCCATATAGGAAGCGCCGCCACGGTAGAGGTCTCCTCGGCCCAGGACCGCCCTGACCGTTTCGCGAAGATCTGGGCGGAAGCCAGGACCATATTCTCCTGTTCCTGGAAAGATCCCCAGTCTCAGGTGAACCCCCCCTCTCCCCGGCTATTTGGAGGGTTTTCCTTCCGCAGCGACCATGTTGCCGAGGAAGAGTGGGAGCACTTTCCGTCGGCACATTTCGTTCTCCCGAAGATCGAGCTGGTGGGAGGGGACGAGAACGGAGTTCTCACCCTCAGAAGACTTCATGTGCCATCGGCAAATCCCGCACAATGCCGGCAGGAGTTGCGCGACGAGCTGGCCTCGGTTCGTGACAAGCTGACCACCGCTCCACCTGAGGCACATCCCTCCGATGTGTGCATCCCTGCCACCCGCTCCGAGACGGATCTCGAAGCCTGGACCACGACGGTCAACCTGGCACTCTCAGAAGTGTCCGAGGGCGTCTTGTCCAAAGTCGTCTTGTCCCGGGTGCAGACCGCGTCCTTCGAGGGAGTCATGGACCCGGTAGACGTCGTCTTGAACCTCTGGAGGGAGAACCCCGGTTCCCACGTATTCCTCTTTGAACCTGCCCCGGGGCATATCCTCCTAGGGGCTGCCCCCGAGACAGTGGCGACCGTCCAAGGGGGCTCCTTCCACGCGACAGCTGCCGCGGGTTCGGTCGCACGGGGCAACACTCCCGAGGAGCAGAAGTCCTTGGCGAGGCAGCTTTTGAAAAGTGAGAAGGACCGGCGGGAACACCAGGTTTGTGTCGAAGACATGGTAGCTCGTCTGGCCGATATCTCTCAGGACATCCAGGCCCAGCCGGAGCCTCACGTGCTGACCCTTTCGGCCATTCAGCACCTGGAAACCGCCATAACCGCGGAGCTCCACCCTGACGAAACGGTCCTTTCCGCCCTGGAAGCTCTCCACCCGACTCCAGCCGTGTGCGGCTTCCCCAGAGACCGGGCCCTGGAGTTCCTCCAGGCGGAGGAACCCTTCCAACGGGGCTGGTATGCTGGGCCAGTAGGCTGGTTCGATAGCGATGGCAACGGGGCCTTTGTTCCAGCGCTTAGGTCCGCTGTGGGTCGAGGGAAGGAGTGGAGGCTCTTCGCCGGTGCGGGAATCGTGGCTGGATCCGACGCCTCGAGGGAATGGGCAGAGACCCGCATCAAGTTCCAACCTGTTCTGAAGGCCCTTTCCGGGGCCCGGGCCGAGCCCTCTTCGGAGGACGAAGAGGCCCAGGGTTCATGAGCCGAGGGAACTGGAACGCGATTTGGACGGAGGCTTTCGTTGACGAGCTGGCTCGAGTCGGGGTCAGGGAGATCTGCGTGGCCCCGGGCTCTCGTTCGACTCCCCTCGTGCTTGCGGCGGTCCAGGACGGACGGTTCCGGATGTTCTCCATCCTCGACGAACGCTCGGCAGGGTTCTTCGCTTTGGGGATCGGAAAGGCTTCGGGGCGTCCGGCCGTGGTCATCACCACGTCCGGTACCGCGGCGGCCAACCTTTACCCGGCCATTATCGAAGCATCTCAGGGGGAGGTGCCACTCCTGGCCCTGACCGCCGACCGGCCCAACCGCCTCCGGGACACCGATGGCAACCAGGCCATGGATCAACTCCGCCTGTTCGGGACCTTTCCCAGGGCGTTCTTCGAGGTGGAGCTCCCGCGTTTGGATGAAGCGTCTCTCCGCCATCTAAGAGGTCTCGCCGGAAGGGCGGTCTCCTTGGCCGTCGGGCCGCCCCGGGGCCCGGTGCACCTGAACTTTCCTTTCGAAAAACCGCTGGAGCCTGATCTCTCCCTGGCAGATCCCTCCACGGAGAACCCCCTCGACGTTTTCCGGGAGGAGAACCCCCTGGCCGGAAGAGGACGGCCCGCCGGGGAGCCTTTTGTACACATCTCGCGTCGCCTCCCCTCCATACCCGAGGCGGAGGTGGCCAGAGTGAGAGCGGCCATGGAGAGTTCCCAGCGGGGGGTCATCGTGGCAGGACCGGTACCGAACTCATGGGAGGTGGGTCCGGCCGTACTGGCTTTGGCGGCGGCTACAGCTTTTCCGGTTCTCGCCGACCCCCTGTCCGGAGCCAGGTTCTCCCCGTCTCATGGAGCCCAGGTGGTGGCGGGCTACGATCTCTTCCTACGCTCCCCCGCCGCGCGGGAGGCTTTGGAACCCGAGCTGATTCTGAGAATCGGGGGGTCCCCCACCTCCTCCGGGGTACTGGATTACCTCGCAGAGTCCAAGGATGCCCGGCAAATCGTCGTGGACGAAGGAGGTCGCTGGAAAGACCACTTGGCTTCGGCCCACCACTACCTCCAGGCATCACCGGCTCCCGTCCTGGATCGACTCGCCGCTGAGGTTTGGGACCCCCCGGACCCGGAGTGGGTGCGGCTCTGGGCGGAAGCGGAAGCTCGAACCCGGCGTGTTCTGGAAACCCAGATCGCCGGGGAGCTGTTGGAAGGCGAGATCCTGGCGACTGTGGCCTCAGGCCTCCCGGAAGGGGCCAATCTCCTGGTCGCTTCGAGCATGCCCATCCGAGACCTTGACGCATTCGGCTTTCCTGGGCCGGGATGTCTCCGGGTGTTCGGGAACAGGGGGGCCAGCGGTATCGACGGTTTGGTCTCCACGACCCTGGGGATTGCGGTCGCCTCCGCCTCCGGCGACGGTCCGGGTGGAAGCTCCCCCGGGGTGGGGCCTGAGAGACCCACCGTGGGGGTTTTGGGTGATCTGGCTTTCCTGCACGACATGAACGGGCTCCTGGCTCTTCGGTCCGTGAAACCTTGGGTAATCTTCGTGGTCGTGAACAACGATGGAGGGGGGATCTTCCATACCCTTCCGGTTCGTGAGCACGAGCCTGCTTTCACCAAATTCTTCGCCACTCCGCACGGATTGGACTTCAAGCAGGCGGCGGAGTTTCATAGCCTCCCCTATTCCCGAGCCACATCCCTGGCGGAATTCCGGGAGGCCTTTTCCCGGGCCCTGCTGACGGATGGTCCGAGTGTCCTGGAGGTGAGGACGCGTCGGGAGGAGACCCACCAACGCCGAAGGAAGGTGGTGGCAGCGGTGGTGGAGGCCATGGAGGACTTGGCTGGCGGGTGAGGGCACACAGCACAGCGGCTGAGAGCACACAGCGCAAAGGACGAGCTTGATGAGCAAGCCGGATTGGAAACAGGTGAAGGAGTACCGGGACATCACCTACCACAAATGCGACGGGGTGGCCCGAATCGCTTTCGACCGCCCTGAGGTTCGGAACGCCTTTCGGCCCGAAACGGTCCTGGAGCTCCTGGAGGCGTTCCGCGACGCCGGCGAGGACACCGGGATCGGTGTGGTCTTGTTCACTGGAAACGGTCCGGCGGAGGATGGGAAGTACGCATTCTGCTCGGGCGGCGATCAGCGGGTGAGAGGGGAGGCCGGATATGTGGGAAGTGACGGTGTGCCCCGGCTGAACGTCCTGGAGCTCCAGCGGTACATCCGGAGCATGCCCAAGCCCGTTATTGCCCTTGTGGCGGGATACGCAATCGGGGGCGGCAATGTCCTTCACGTCATCTGTGATCTGACCATCGCTGCCGACAACGCCGTTTTCGGCCAAACAGGCCCCAAAGTAGGAAGCTTCGATGGAGGATTCGGAGCGTCTTACCTCGCCAGCATCATCGGTCAGAAAAAGGCCCGGGAGATCTGGTATCTGTGCAGGCAGTATGGGGCGGAGGAGGCGTCCGCCATGGGGCTGGTCAACGCGGTGGTGCCGCTGGAAGAACTGGAAGAGGAGGGATGGCGGTGGGCCCAGGAGATCCTGGACAAGAGCCCCCTTTCCATCCGCCTCCTCAAGTCGGCCTTCAACGCGGCCGTGGATGGACAGGCAGGCCTTCAGGAACTCGCTGGGAACGCCACTCTTCTCTTCTATATGACGGAAGAGGCCCAGGAGGCCAAGAACGCCTACGTCGAGAAGAGGAAGCCCGACTTCCGGAGGTTCCCGTGGCTTCCCTGGTAGGGAAGTGGGTTGCAGCCGGGAGGCGTTCCCGGGTCGCAGAGATGCCTCGGTTGCGGGCGTGGGTCATGGCGTCCCGGCCGCGGACACTCACGGCTGCCGCGGCTCCTGTGGTCCTGGGCACCGGCCTGGCCATCGGGCACAACGGGTTCCGACTCGGCCCTGCCCTGGCAGCTCTCCTGGGAGCCCTCCTGATACAGGTCGGGACCAACCTTGCCAACGATTACTACGACCACCTCCGGGGAGGGGATACGGAGGACCGGGTCGGGCCGACTCGGGTGACCCAGGCAGGTATCATCCCCCCGAGAACGGTTCGGAATGGGGCCTTTCTCGTCCTGGCATTGGCGCTTCTCCTGGGGCTTTATCTGGTCTGGGTGGGTGGGCTCCCCCTGGTCCTGATCGGCATGGCCTCCCTTCTCTGCGCCGTCGCCTACACCGGCGGCCCCTTCCCTCTGGCGTACCACGGACTCGGGGACTTCTTCGTGTTCGTGTTCTTTGGCCTCGTGGCGGTCGGGGGCACTTATTGGGTTCAAGCTCTCGCCTTCCGCCCTGAGGTCCTTCTTGCCGGTGCTGGAATGGGGGCCATGGCCACGGCCATTCTGGTTGTGAACAATCTCCGGGACATCAAATCCGATACCAGGGCCGGGAAGCGGACCCTCGCGGTCCGGATCGGCCCGTCAAAAACCAAGGTGGAGTTCGCTCTCCTCCTGGTGCTGGGTTTTTCGACCCCCTTCCTGGGGGTGGCCTGGTACAGCTGGACCCCGTGGACCCTGATGTCTCTTCACGCAGTTCTCCTCGTCGTCGGCCCCCTCAGGACCGTGATAACCCATTCGTCCGGCAGCGATCCGAGGGCCCTCATTCCGGCCCTCGGAAGGACCGCTCAGGCTGTTGGGCTCTACGGTCTTCTCCTGGGTTCGACTCTGGCTTTCAGCTGAAATGCCTTTTCTTTCCAGGGCCCTCTCCCTTAACCCCGGCGGGTTGGCGGCGGAGGATGGGGAGAGAGTCTGGAGCTATGGGGATCTCTCCCGTGAGGCCGAGGGGATCGCCAGGAGGCTCCGGACCATCGGTGTGGAGCCGGGCCACGTCGTTTCCCTGGCCGGGCGCGTGGACGGCTCCCTGTTGGCCGCCCTTCACGGAATCTGGAAGGCCGGTGGCACGGTCGCACCCACCAACGACCGGTGGACGAAGGACGAAAGGACCCGGGCTCTCGCAGTCCTGAAGCCTCGCCTTTTTCTGGCGGGGGAAGGCCGTGGGGGAAGGTCGGAGGCCGGCCCGGGGTTGCCCGGCTTGGAGGCATTCCGGCTGGGAGCCTCGGGGGAACCATCCCTGCCATCCCTTCGCGACCTCGATCCCTCCCCGGGCCCACTTCCAGGCCTACCCCTGGACGCGGACGCCGCCCACCTCCTCACCTCGGGCACCTCAGGCCAACCCCGGGTCGTCCGAATCACCGTCCAGAATCTTCTCGCGAGCGCCGAGGGGTCCCGAGACCGCCTCGACCTGCGGCCGTCGGATCGCTGGCTTGGATCCCTCTCCCTTTCGCATGTAGGGGGGATGGCTCTCGCCACACGAGCTTCTGTCGTTGGATCCGCCCTGGTTCTCCGGGGGTCCTTCAGCGTAGCCTCCTTTTTGGTCCTTCTGGAGGATCGGGCCATTACCCATGCCTCCTTGGTGCCCACCATGCTTCATCAGGCTCTGGCAGCCTGGGGAGGGGAAGCGGTCCCCGACTCTCTTCGATGTCTCCTGATCGGTGGCGCCCCGGCCCAGGAGGATCTGGTTCGGGATGCCCTGAAGGCGGGGTTCCCCATCGCCCTCACCTACGGCCTCACCGAAGCCAGTTCCCAGGTCGCCACGGCCCCTCCGGCGCTTGTCGAAGAAAAGCCCGGGACGGTGGGGGCTCCTCTCCCGGGCGTAATTGTTCGGGTTTCCGATTCAGGCGAACTGTTGGTGCAGGGGCCCACGGTGGCCCCGGGGCAGGCCGGGACGGACGGCTGGCTCCACACGGGGGACCTGGCCCGGGTGGACGCGGACGGTCATCTGTGGATCACCGGGCGGCAGTCCGATCGGATCATCAGTGGTGGAGTGAATGTGGATCCGGCAGAGGTGGCGAAGGCCCTTGAATCCCACCCTCAGGTAGACGAGGTCGAGGTGGTGGGGGTTCCGGATCGGGAGTGGGGGGAACGGGTGGTGGCCGTCGTAGTGAGTCGCTCCCCCGGGACCGCATTGAGGGATGAACTGGACCAGTTGGCCAGGACCGCCCTCTCCTCGGCGAAGCGTCCCAGAGCAATCCGATTCCTCGACTCGGTCCCCCGAAATCCCAATGGGAAGGTGGACCGGAAGAAGCTCCGGGACCTCTTTCGGTAGCCTTCGTCCCTCTTTTTCCTATTATTCAACTTCTGACGGCCCACGGGCTCCCCGAGGCCCGTATGGGCGGAGCACCCGGATGCCGTACGGTTCAGGAGACGTAATGAACAACCCTTTGGACGAATACCAGTGGCGGGGAATGATCCAGGATCTGACGGAAGGAGCCCGTGAGGCTTTCGCCGAAGGACCCAGGACCGCCTACATCGGCTTCGACCCTACCGCATCCTCCCTTCATGTTGGGAACCTCCTTCCCATCATGGGATTGGTCCATCTCCAGAGAGCCGGGCACTCCCCCATCGGAGTTGTGGGTGGCGGCACGGGTCTTATTGGTGATCCCTCAGGAAAAGCCCAGGAACGCCAGCTCCTCACAAAGGAGCAGGCTGCGGAAAACCTGGACGGGATCCGGGGGCAACTGGAGCATTTCCTAGATTTCCAACTGTCCACCAACCCGGCTCGGATGGTGAACAATCTTGATTGGCTGGGTGAGCTCCGGACAGTGGACTTCCTTCGGGATGTGGGGAAGCACTTCTCTGTTAACGCCCTCCTCAGGAAAGAGAGCGTTCGGAGGAGACTGGAGGAGGAGGAAGGGGGGATCTCCTTCACCGAGTTCAGCTACATCCTCATGCAGGCCTACGATTTCCTGGTCCTCCTGGACCGGTACGGCTGCACGG
>JBDRDQ010000024.1:0-4689 GCA_043820695.1 Gemmatimonadota bacterium
CCTGATTGACAGTATTCTGGCGGAGCGGGGGGTTGGGGGCACCCATAACCGAGGGGAACGGTGAAACTGCGAGGTTTTTGCAGAATCCAAGACCGGGAAGACCATCAAGGGTTCGGCAAACACAGGGGTCAAACATCTTAAGTACCAGGGATTTAATAACTTAACCCGCGTTGGGGAACTTGCGGACCCCCTCTTGCACCCGTTCGGTTCCGGACACGAACCTCGTATGCAGGCCGAATTCAACAGGAGGGATTACAATGCGGGACCAAAAGGGTTTCACTCTGATTGAGCTTCTGATCGTCGTGGTGATCATCGGAATCCTGGCCGCCATCGCCATTCCGAAGTTCTCCGCAACCCGGGAGAAGGCGTATTTCGCCGCCATGAAGTCGGACTTGAAGAACCTGGCCTCTCAGCAGGAGATCTACTACTCCGACGAGTACACCTATTCTACCAGTACCGCTAACCTGGGATTCGTGCAGTCGGAGGGTGTGACCGTGGCCATCGCCGCCTCCGCCACCGGTTGGTCGGCCACCGCGGTCCATGCGGCTCTGACCGCCGCCACGCAGGGTTGCGCCATCTACTATGGGGGCGGGACCGGCATCACTGCCTTCGGCGTCACTCAGGCCGGTGAGATCAGCTGCGTGACTCAATAACCTCGGTCACTGCCTGACGGCTGGCATGGCCAAGAAGGAAGCTGGGGGTGGGGCCCGAGTGAAGATCGGTCCCTACCCCCCTTGCTTTGGAAGAGAGACCAAGGAATGGGGAGCGAAAGGGGGGGATTCATGAAGGTCGACATCAACCAGGACCGAGGCTTCACCCTCATCGAACTCCTGATCGTGGTGGTCATCATCGGAATCCTGGCGTCGATTGCCATCCCAAAGTTCTCCGCCGCACGGGATAGATCCTATATGGCAACGGTCATACTCGATCTCAAGAACTTTGCCAGCCAGCAGGAGATCTATCACGGTGACAACCTGACCTACGCAGGAAATGTGGCCGCCATCGCGAACATGGCAGTCTCGGAGGGCGTGAACATCACCGTCAACCAGGCTGATGGTCGGGGATGGGCCGCCACAGGATGGCACGATGCCCTTTCGGGTCGCCAATGCGGTATCTACTACGGTGTCGCGTCCGCGGCGAATGCATCGCCCGCTACCGCGGCAGGTGTGATCGCCTGCCAGAACTGACAACATCCGGCGTTCGCCACCCCTGTCCCATTGCCCGGATCCCCCCGGACAGCAAAGTTACCAAACGTTCCGAAGATCCCGGGCGCAGGGGACGAGGGCCGCCCCCCTTTTATTGCCTCCCCTCCATGATAGAGATAGATGGCTCCTCCAACTCCTCTTCGGCGTGAGCTGCTCGTCGCTTTCGGCGTCCTCTTCGGGGGGGGGATTCTGGTTGCATCCATCGGCCTTGCACTGATTCTTCCGATCCTCAGATCTCCTGGTGAGGCGGTCTTTTTTATCCTCACCATCCTGCTGGCGGAGCTTGGGGTCATTTTCCTTTTCGGGCGCGTTACCCTGGGCCGGGCCCTATTCAAGCCCATGGACCGCCTGGTCGATGACGTCAAGACAATGGCAACCGGCGCCTATCAGCACAGAGTCCGTCCCGCGCCCACCCTGGAACTTCAGGCCGTCGCGGAGAGCGTGAACGCCATGGCCGAACGTTTGATGCAGGACCAGCGGGCCCTGGGGGAAAACATCGAGTCGTTGGACGAGACCAACAAAGCGTTGGTGGAGGCAAGAGCCCAGGTGGTCCGTGCAGCCCGTTTGGCCTCGACCGGGACGCTTGCCTCGGGGATCGCCCATGAGCTTGGCAATCCGCTCGGGGCCCTCATGGCTTACGTGGACGTCGCTCGGTCGCGGGCTGGATCCAATGGGGGAGAAACGGATCTTCTCGATTCGATCCGGGAGGAAGCGATCCGGATCGATCGTATCATTCGAAGCCTCTTGGATTTTGCACGCTCAAAGGAATCGGAATCCGGTCCGCAGGATGCCTGGCCGGTGGTGGATCGGGTGCGGGATCTCATGGAAGCTCAAGGACGGCTGGAGGGCATCGACTGCCGGTGGGAGTGTCGGGGAGAGGTGCCCCCTGTCCTGATCGATGTCCAACGGCTTGAGCAGGTTCTCGTCAATCTGCTCCTCAACGCCTTGGATGCCATCGACGGCCAGGACGAAAAGATGATCCTGGTTACCCTTCAGGAAGAGCCTGGCCCGGGGTCCCTCTTTCCTCGCCGGCGAAGGGGTGACCCTCCAGGTGTGAATTATGCCCACAGGCGTCGTTCGGCTGCGGTTGAGAACGGTCGGACCGCCGCCCCCCTTTCCGCGGCTGAACGGGTGGTTGTCCTGACCGTGGAAGACAATGGACCGGGGATACCGGAGGAGACCCTCGAGGAGATCTTCGACCCGTTCTTCACCACCAAGGAGCCGGGAAAGGGTACGGGCCTGGGTCTTGCCCTTTCGGCCCAGTTGGTGGAGGGTGTAGGTGGAGAGATCCTGGCCGGGAATCGGAGGGGGGGAGGCGCGATCTTCTCCCTGCGGCTGCCGGGGGAGACGCTCCGGCCTGGAGCGAAGGACTGGGGCCCTGGAAACGAGTCCGATGAAGGAGGAGGTTTGTGAAGATTCTAGTCATTGACGACGACCGGGGGCTCCGGAAATCCCTCACCCTGATTCTCACGGATGCAGGGTATGAGGTTAGGGTCGCGGAGGACGGGGAGGACGGGCTGAGTGTCGCCCGCTCGGAGAACCCTCACCTGATCCTCTGCGACGTAAGGATGCCAAAAAGGGATGGGCTTTCCTTCCTGAGGGAGTATAGGGAGGGTGGAGGGAAGGCGCTGGTGCTCGTGATGACGGCCTACGGAAACATCGAGCTGGCCGTCGAGGCCATGAAGGCCGGAGCGTACGACTATATCCCCAAACCCTTTGGCGCGGACGAGGTGCTCCTGACGGTCAGAAAGGCCGAGGAACGGGAGAGACTTCGAGAGGAAGTCGGCCGGCTTCGCTCCGAGGTGAGGGCCGACCGACGGTTTGGAGAAATCGTGGCCAGGTCTCCAGCTATGCTCACCGCGTTGGAGGTCGCGCAGAAAGTGGCCGCACACCCCTCCCCGGTCTTGATCTCAGGGGCCAGCGGCACGGGGAAAGAACTGGTGGCCCGACTCGTCCACCGGGAGAGCGACCGGGCTTCGGGCCCCTTCGTCCCGGTCAACTGTGGCGCCATTCCCGAAACCCTCTTGGAGTCGGAATTCTTCGGCTATGTGAAGGGAGCCTTCACCGGGGCTGACCGGGACCGGAATGGGCTTTTCGAAGCCGCCAACGGAGGGACGCTCTTCCTGGACGAGGTTGGGGAGTTGCCGGCCAGCTTGCAGGTGAAGCTGCTTCGGGCCCTCCAGGACGGAATGATCCGTCGGCTGGGTGGCACCGACTCGGTGGAGGTGGATGTCCGGGTCATTGCGGCCACGAACAGGGATCTCGAGGGGATGGTTCACCAGGGGGAGTTTCGGGAGGACCTTTACTACCGGCTCGCCGTAGTTCCCATTCACCTTCCGCCCCTTTGCCGCCGGCGGGAGGAGATTCCGGATCTGGTTCATCACTTTCTTCAACGCCATCGGGAGCGGTTGGGCGTGAAGGTGACCGCGATCTCCCCCGGAGCGATGGAGGGACTCCTCCAGTATCCATGGCCCGGAAACATCCGCGAGCTGGAGAACCTCCTGGAGCGAATCGTGGTGTTGGCGGAGGGGACCGAGATCGAGGTTGGGGACCTCCCGGAGGACGTTCTCCATCCCAGGCCGGATCGAGCGCCCATAGAGATCTCCGACCACGATCTATCGGTGAAGCGGCATTCCGCGGAGTTGGAGCGGGTCCTCATTCGACGAGCTCTGGAACGGACCGGTGGAAACAAGACCCAGGCCGCGGAACTTCTCGAACTGAGCCCCCGGGCCCTCCGTTACAAGATCCAGGATTACGGATTGGAGTAGGAAGGGCCCCCTCAATCCCCGCACCAAAGTGATGCTCTGGCAGGTAGGCCCAGGGCACCATCCTCCTGCCCCGGAGGGGGCATGATCTTCGGCTTATGCCAAGGTCTCCCTCTTCATCTCACGGGTCCCCCGGGTTCACGCTTCTGGAGCTCGCTGCAGTCCTGCTCCTCCTGGGTTTTTCTCTCGGCAGCCTTCTGCCGGCGGCTCGCCGTCAGTTGGACCGCATGGCGGTTCTGGGAGCCAGGGAGGAGGTCGCCGGGCTCTTCCACAGGGCTCGGGCGGAGGCCGTGGCCCTCGGCAGCGCAACGCTTCATCTCGACTCAGGAACCGCGTCCGCAAAACTCCTAGCTGGCGGCCATGTCGTGGACCAAGTCGCCCTGATGGATGAGTACAGGGTCACCCTGGTTCTCTCCCGAGGCCGCTCCGAAGCCGAGCTTGCCTTCGATCCGCTCGGGTTGGGGCGAGTCGCAAGCCAGACCCTCCGGTTCCACCGGGGTGAGGCCGAGGCTGGCTTGGTGGTCTCATCCCTCGGGCGGGTTGTAAGGGAATGAGAAGGGGGTTCTCTCTGGTGGAGTTGGTCTTGGCGCTCCTCGTTTTTCAGGTGGGACTCCTGGCGACAGCGGGGATGGTTCTCCTGGCGCAGCAGAATCTTCTTCGGGCCGAGCTCACGGTGAGGGGTATCCTCGCGGCGGATCTGGTAGCCGATTCGTTGGAGG
>JBDRDQ010000025.1:0-4073 GCA_043820695.1 Gemmatimonadota bacterium
ATTCGGAGTTCACCGGAGCCGACGGAGGGTTGGGGGGCAGAGTCAACCCCGGCCACATACCCAGCGCCCGTCAGCTCTACTGGGAAAACCTGGTCGTGTCCGCCGATCGACCCCTTTTCCTTCCGGCCGGTGAGATGTCGAAGCTCTTCATTTCTGCTGGTGCCGACCCGGGGGATACGGTGGTGACCTACTGCCAGGTAGGCCTAAGAGCCAGCGTGACCTACATGATCGCAAGAATGCTGGGTTACGAGACCCGCTTCTTCGATGGATCCTGGAGGGACTGGGGTTCTCGGGATTACCCTCATTATCCGCGGCGATCGGCTCTCCGATAAATTCTTGACGGGAGGAGCTTTGCGTTGATGGCGTTCTCCTTCCAACACCGCGCCCCCGCCCTCCGAAGGGTGCTCTTCGGCCTCGCGTTGTTGATCGGGGTGGGGCCCCCGACCCCCGCCGCCACCCAGGATGGTGGACTCAAAGCCCGCTTCGCGGAGCTCTTCACATTCGGGACGGGCTGCGGACTCGATGTCCTTTTCTGCCTCCGAAGCGGGAGCGGCGCTCCGGATTTCGCACAGGAAGCCTTCAGCACAAACGCCAATGCCACCGCCAGGGAGTTGACCCTCTTCCTCCAAGGCGCCATCACTGCGGGGATCGCCACGGTCCCCGCGCCCTCGGCGGGGAGCGGGGAAACGTTTCGGCTGAGCGCATTGGGAATCCCGGTTCGAAACGAAGAGAAGTCCCTGGGGCCGATCCTCGCGGAACGCGCCCTGACACTGGGTCGGGGAAGCTTCCTCCTGGGCGCCAACCTGACGGTGATGCGGCTCGACAAGCTACGAGGCACCTCCCTGGAGGATCTGCACTTCAACGTCGTGCAACGGGACCTTCCCCCGACCGGCCCACCCCTGGGGGATCCCGCTATCGAGCGAACGTACCTCTCGGTGAAAACCAGGATGGCCTTCGAGGCCAGAGTCGCCAACCTGTTCATGACCGCCGGAGTGACGGATCGACTCGACCTTGGGATTCTCATCCCCATCGTTCAGGCGACCATCAGCGGGTTCAGCGACGCAGAGATCATGATCGGCGAAGGGGAGGACCCAGCCGCGGGCTTTTCTTTCGGGGGACCCACGGAAGATCCGAAGCTCCGGGAACGGTCCGTGGTACCTCAGGAGCGAGCCACCGGCCTCGGGGACATCTCGATCCGGGGCAAGTACCGTTTCACCGAGCCTGAGGAAGCGCTCGGCCTCGCCGTCCTCACCGATATCCGACTTCCGACGGGAAGGGACGAGGATTTCCTGGGATCCCCCGGGGTGTGGGTCCAAGGCCTCGGTGTCATGACGGTCGATGTGGGGAGCGGTTTCACCCCCCATGCCAACGCCGGATTGGCCCTTCGGAGTGGTGAGGGTCAAAGAAACGCGGTGATTCTTGCCATGGGCTTTGATCACCTGACCTCCAAACGACTGACGATCGCCGGGGAGCTTCTGGCCCAACTTCCCCTCGGCTCGAACCCTCTCATCCGGAAGGAGATCGTCATCCGAAACGACTTGGGCAGTGAGATCTCAGTTCCCACTTCCAACCTCCCCACTCTTCGGGACAACATTCTCGATGGCGCGGTGGGAGCGAGATTCCGGCTGTGGGAAATCGTGGCCATAGGCAACGTCATCGTGCCCCTCAACGATGGCGGCCTTCGCAGCAAAGCCCTGTGGACCTTCGGCCTGCAGGCAAGCTTCTAGATGAAGACGGCGCGATTTCCGACCGGCCTTTTCGTCGTTGTTACGGTCCTTTTTGCAGCCTGTCTCGGAGATAAGGTGGTGGCGCCGGACGAGCCCCTGCCGCCTGAGTTGGCGGTCGACCGCCCAAGGGTTCAGCTCTTCCGGTACGCCATGGGGCGCAGCGTGATCTCCGATACCGTTCGCATCACGAACAACGGAGAGGGGCCCTTGGGTCAGCTTCGCCAGGTTGGCGGCGTGGATTACCTGACCACGACCCGAGTAGGGTGGCTCCGCACGGATGTGATCAATGTCGGAGCTGACGAGGCTCTGCTGGTCCTTTGGCCCACCTATGCAGAGGAGCAGCAGACTCAAGACGACGTGGCGGAGATCACCCTCAAGGGAGCGGGCAGCTCCGAGCTGAGGGCCGTCACGGTGAGTGCTCGGACGCTTGCCGGAGCCCGCTTTGAATTCTCCGTCAGCCCCCTGGCCTTCGCAGCAGCCCCGGGAGATTCTCCCTCCAGTCAGAGAATCACGGTTCGAAACGGGGGCAACGGCACCCTTACCATTCACCCACCGACCGTCGAGTACGAGGGTGGCGCCGCAGGGTGGCTCTCGGTGGTTCCGTCCGGGGGAACAGGGACGGCTCCGGAGTTCGAGATCATAGCCGACCCGGCGGCCCTGACCGGCAGCGGGCTCTTCTCCGCGAAGCTACGATTCAGCTCTCAGGAGAACGAGGCGACCAGGGCGAAGGCTGCAGCCTTGGAAGTCCAATTGAGCATCGGCCGGCCGGAGCTGGGGATCAGCGCTTCCTCTCTCGGTTTCACCGTTGTGAGAGGTGCTGAAGATCCCGCACCCCAGCAGATCTCCACCTCTAATTTAGGGGCCGGGCCGTTCAGCGCGCTCGGAGCTTTGGAGGTTGGACAGGTAACCTATGGCCCACAGGCCGGCGGGTGGCTCGAATCAAAGCTTCTGGGCACAGGGGGGGTGGTCCAGCTTTCTGTCTCGACGGGCGGACTGGCCGCCGGTACCTACGGGGCGACCTTCCCGGTCAGCAGTGGGAATGGCGGATCCAAGCTGATCCAGGTTGCGCTTTCCGTGGAAGCGCCGGTTCTCACGCCCAGCAGCCGTTCCATCTCATTCGGACTCGTGGAGGGAGCAGGGACACTCCCACCTCCGGACACGGTCCGGGTCACCAACACCGGTAGCGGCTCACCGATCGCTCTTGGAAACGTCACCCTTGGATCGTTGAACCCTCCGGCACCCTGGCTCATCACCAACCTGTCCGGCGATCGAATCATCTTCGCCCCGACTCCCGCCGCCACGAGCCTGCCTCAGGGCCGGCACACCACCACGCTGACGATCGACAGCGACTTCGGGGGATCCAATTGGGTCGACGTTGTCCTGAGCGTGTCCAGGGGATTGGACCAGCCGGCTCTCTCCCTCTCAGCGACCGAGATCGAGTTCAACGGTGTTCGGGGTGATCCGCCGCCCCCTCCCCAGTCCGTCCTGGCCTCCAATTCCGG
This sequence comes from Gemmatimonadota bacterium, assembly GCA_043820695.1. Taxonomy (GTDB): domain Bacteria; phylum Gemmatimonadota; class Gemmatimonadetes; order Longimicrobiales; family Gaopeijiaceae; genus JABDNZ01. Next base: position 3,230 of record JBDRDQ010000025.1, read on the forward strand.
TGGGGGATCCCTGGGACCGGTGTCGGTAGGGACCATCGGGTACGCAGGGAATCCGGGCTGGCTCTCCGTCTCCCCTGTCGACAGCGTCCTGACGCTGGTGGCCAAACCCGGAACCCTGCCCCCAGGCAGCCATGTCGCCACGCTTCCGGTGAACAGTGCTTCAGGGGGAAGCGGGACCGTCAAGGTGACGTTCACCCTCGGATCTCCGGTCCTGACCGCGTCGGCGGCATCGGCCAGCTTCAGTGCCCCCGTTGGAGGTCCAGCACCTCCTCCGAAGGTGATCACCCTGTCCAACACCGGTCCGGGCACCTTCGGAAGCCTTGGCGTCCTGACGGTCGGCAGTGTGAGCTATGACGGAACCCCTGGGTGGCTTTCGGCCTCCCTCGCCGGCCAGGCCCTTACCCTCTCCGTCATCTCGGTACCGGCAACCGGTGGCACCTTTTCCGCCTCGGTTCCAGTGGGAAGCACCGAGGGAGGGACCCTGTCCATCTCGGTGACCCTCACAGCCGTTCGCGCTCCAGACGCCCCGGAGCTGGTGGCTTCCCCCGCGACCGTTCGCATGAATGCCATTCGGGGTGGCCCTAACCCTCCCAGCCAGACCGTTCTTCTCTCCAACGGAGGGGGAGGGTCGCTGGGAGCCTTGGGCCTATCGGAGGCGTCCCCCTGGCTCACAACGTCCGCACCCGGCCCCGCCGTCACCTTGAGCGCGGCAACGGGAGGCCTCCCCGCCGGTACTTACCTGGCGACCGTGCTTTTCACCAGCGCCAACGGCGGGAATGAGTCGGTGGCCGTTACACTGGAGGTTGCCGAGCCGGTCCTTTCACTCTCCTCCGCCAGCGCCAGC
>JBDRDQ010000026.1:0-3571 GCA_043820695.1 Gemmatimonadota bacterium
GCCACCCGCATGGGGGACCCGAGCCCCGAACGGGGGGGGAGAGCCAAACGGTACTACGAGGTTACCGGGGCAGGGATGGAGGCACTCCGTGGTTCGGGAAGGGCGTTCATGAGTCTCTGGGCCGGACTAGAGGCCCTGCTGGAGGACGGATGACCTCCCCGCCTCGGCTGGCAGCCCTTCTTCTTCGCCTCACCCTTCAAGACCCGGAGGCCCGCGACGGCATCCTGGGGGACCTGGAGGAGGAGCTGATCCGGCTCGTCCGGTCCGGGCGGCCACCACCCCATCCCCGTCTCTGGTACTGGAAGGCCATCCTGGGGCTGTCGGGGCGTTTCGCATTCGAGTCCTTCCCCGCGACGCGCCGATTGACCTCCCTCTCGCCAGCGGAGAACGCCAAGGAGAAGCCTCCCCCCATGGAGGTCCTCAAGCTGGACCTGGCCTATGCCCTTCGGGGCCTGAGAAAGAGCCCCGGATTCACCGCGGTGGCGATGCTGACCCTTACGGCGGGGATCGGTGCCAACGTGGCCATCTTCAGCGTGGTGGAGTCCGCGCTTCTCCGGCCCCTCCCCTACCAGGAGGCGGACCGCCTGGTGGTGGGCTTCGGAACCCGGGCAGGGAGCGACTTCAACCAGACGGTGGCGGCCCACAATTACGTGGACCTCCGGGACCGGAGCACCGCGTTCGCGTCCCTGGGTGCCCACTCTGCCTGGCCCTGGGTAAGCTCGGTGACCGGGGGAGAGGAGCCGCTGCGTCTGCCCGTGGCGTGGGTGTCGGTGGATCTCTTCCGGACCCTGGGGGTGGATCCCGTCCTGGGCCGTCCTTTCACCGCCGACGAAGGCGTTCCCGGAGGCCCAAACGTGGCCATGGTGAGCCACGCCCTCTGGCAGCAGAACTTCGGAAGCGACCCTGGGCTCATCGGCCGGTCCATGACCATCGACGGAGTTCCTTTCACCATCGTGGGTGTCATGCCCCCGGGGTTCCGGGCCTGGTACGTGTGCGACGTCTGGATGCCCATGCGGTTGGGGGAGGCTTTCGCCTCGGACCGGCGCTTCCAGAACTTCGTCATGATAGGCCGCCTGAGACCGGGCGTGCCCCTGGAGCAGGCCCAGGATCGGGCCGATGTCATCGCCGCGGAACTGGAGGAAGCCTTTCCCCTGGTCAACGAGGGGAAAGGGTTCCGGTTCACCGACCTCCAAGAGTCCCTGACTCAGAGCTACCGGTCCAACCTGTTCCTCCTCCTGGGAGGGGTGGGGCTTCTCCTCCTCATCGCCTGCGGCAACCTCGCCGCCCTCTTTCTGGCCCGAGGCTTCAACCGAGCCACCGAGTTCAGCGTGAGAGTCGCCATTGGTGCCTCGAAGGGGCGGATCTTGAGCCAGCTTCTCACTGAGAGCCTTGTTGTCTCTCTGGCCGGTGGGGTACTGGGAACGCTGGTGGCCTTGGTGGCCCACCGGTTCATCGTCGCCTCCCTTCCCTTCGATCTGCCAGTGCACGCTGCCGAGGCCGGAATCTCGGGGCCTCTTCTGGGATTCGCCCTTCTGCTTTCGGCGGGTACGGGCGTCCTCATCGGGCTCATCCCGGCCGTGCGCTCCTCCTCCCGGAACGCCGTGGAGGGTTTGAAAGCCGGATCCCGGGTCGTGGATACTCGTGGGACCCGCATTCGAGGTGGCCTGGTGGTGGCCCAGGTGGCCCTTTCCATGGTGCTCCTCATCGCGTCGGGGCTCCTGGTCCGAACCTTCGTGCACCTCAGGAATGTGGACATTGGCTTCGATCCCCATGGCCTCCTGGCGGCGGACCTTCAGCTTCCCGCCCCGGGCTATCCCGACGCCCAGGGACGCATCCTCTTCTTCACAGAGCTGGAGGAGCGGGTCCGGGTCATCCCCGGGGTGGTGGACGTGGCCATGATCAACCGCTTTCCCATCCGGGGCGTGGGGGGCAACACCTACGTCTATCCCGTGGGAGAAAGGCCAGCCGACGGCCAGGACGTCCGGACCGCTAACGAGCGGTGGGTCATGCCCGGGTACTTCGAGGCCATGGGGATCCCTCTTCTCAGGGGAAGGGGGATCGAAGCCGCTGATGGCCCCGGGGCTCCCCCGGTCCTGGTCATCGACCAGACCATGGCCCGGGAGTTCTTTCCGGACACCGATCCGCTGGGACGGCGCTTGGTCATCGATTTCGACGAGGGGTTGCCCCTGGAGGTGGTGGGGATCGCGGGAGAGGTCCGATCCTCCGGGCTGATCGCCCAGCCGTTCCAGACCATGTACCACTCCTATCTCCAGGAACCGGTGACCCGCATGGAGGTGGGGGTCCGAGTGGCCGGGGATGCGGCCCTCGTGGCCCCGGCTCTCAGGGAGGCGGTGCGGGAGCTGGATCCGAACCTGCCTATCTCCCAGGTGGACCGCATGGACCAGGTCATCGCCGGAACCATGGGGGACCAGACCGTCATGGTCGTCATCCTTGCCGCCTTCGCCTGGGTGGCTCTGGGCCTCACAGCCCTGGGCCTCTACGGGGTGCTGGCCTACTTCGTGACCCTCCGGATTCCGGAGCTGGGGCTCCGCATCGCCCTGGGGGCCGAGAAAGGCGACCTCCTGCGCATGGTGGCGATCCGGGGGCTGGGTCTCTTCGCCACGGGGATGGTCCTGGGCCTCGCCGGGGCCTGGGGCGCCACCCGCTTCATCAGGAGCCTCCTGGTGGGGGTGGAGCCCACCGATCCCCTCACCTTCGTCGTCATCAGTGTCGCCTTCGCCGCCATCGGAGTCGCCGCCAGCATCCTTCCTGCGCGGAGGGCCTTCAAGGTGGACCCCACTCGGGCCCTCCAGGCCGAGTGAGGTGGACCGCGTTCGGGCCCCCAATGGATCCATCCCACCAGGGAGAATGGACCATGCGTCATCGTGACACGATCGTCTCAGCCGCAACCTTCCTCCTTCTAACGGTTCTGGCCGCAGGGCCATGGTCCTTTTGGAAAGATGGCTCATGGGGCCCCGCACCCTCGCCTTCCGCGGCCAATGCTGCGGGTGCCTTCGCCCCGGCCTGGGTCCCTTTCCAGGAACGGACCCTACCTTCGGATCTGGCGGCCCTCCTGGCCATGCTCCAGACGGGGGACCCAGACATGCGGGAGCACGCCGCTGCCGCGCTGGGTCGGTTGGGGGACACTCACGCCGTGGAGTCCCTGATTCTCGTCGTTCTGAAAGACGGGGATCCGAAGGTGCGGGAGCACGCCTCCACGGCCCTTGGTAACCTGGGGGATGAGAGGGCTCGCCCCCCCCTGACCCGGGTGATGCTGGAAGACCCGGATGCATCGGTCCGGGAGCACGCCGCCACCGCTATCGGAAAGGTCGGGAGCGGGAGTCCTTCGAGGTTCTCCTGGCCACCATGCGGGGCCGGGACGTGGATCGGGTTCGGGCCCACGCCGCTCATGCCCTGGGCATGCTGGGGGATTCACGGGCTCTGGCGCCGCTCACGAAGGCCCTTCAGGACGGGAGCGTCTCCATGAGAATGAACGCTGCCATGGGGCTGGGGGAGCTGGGAGACCCTGAGGGGTTGACCGCTCTTCGACAAGCCCGGTGGGACCCGGACG
>JBDRDQ010000027.1:0-2514 GCA_043820695.1 Gemmatimonadota bacterium
ACAGTCCGCGCACTCCTGCCCTCGAAAGGCCCGGACGCCCTCTTTCACAATGATGGGCACCATGGCCAAGGCAGCCACCGGATCGGCCCACCACCATCCGAAGAGGGCGTTCAGTCCCAGACCCATCAGGAGGAGGGCCGAAAGGTAGGCGCAAAGATCCGTCTGCCTTGAGTCAGCCTCTAGAGCCTTGCTTCCCAGCCCGGCCGCAACCCTCCGCTTAGCCCTGGCAAGCACCGGCATGACCAGAAGGGAGAGAAGGGCCAGACTTATGCCCACGAAGCTCTCCTTTGGCGCTTCCCGGCCGATAACCGTGGAAAGCCCTTCCCAGCCGACCCATGCCGCCAAAAAGAGGAAGGAAAAACCCACCAACCGGAGGGCCCTTCCCTCCCGTTGTCCACCTCCGTCCTCCCCCGACAACCGCCAAAGCAGAGCCGCCCCGGAGGTACTCTCGATGAGGGAATCCACCCCGAACCCGATCAGGGCCGTGCTCCCCGCCCCCAGGCCGCTTCCGATCGCCACCACGGCCTCACACAGGTTCCATCCCAGGGTCAGATACTCAAGTCGACGGCCCTTCCGCAGAAGGTCTTCCCGCCTCTCCATGGGTCCAGCTCGCACCGCTATCCTCTCCCACCGCCCTGATTGCTTTTCAGTTTGTGCGAAAATTGGGACCTGAACTTCGCGACTTTCGGATTGATGACTGCCTGGCAATAGGGCTGCACCGGGTTCCGGCGGAAATAATCGTCATGGTAACCTTCCGCCGGGAAGAACTCCTCATATGGGACGACTTCGGTGACGATGGGACCGGACCAGAGATCCTGGGAATCCAGGTCACGGATGAGCCCCTCAGCAGCTTCTTTCTGTGCCGCAGAATGGAAGAAGATCGCCGACCGATACTGGGTGCCCTGGTCACCCCCCTGCCGGTTGAGGGTCGTGGGATCGTGGACTGCGAAGAAAACCTCCAAAATCTCACTGAACGAGATCATCTCCGGCTCGAATCGGAGCTGGACTACCTCAGCGTGGCCCGTGGCCCCTCGACAGACCTCGTCATAGGTCGGGTTTGCGGACACGCCACCCGAGTACCCCGACTGAACCTTGGTAACCCCTTCCAGGTCGAGGAACACTGCCTCCAGGCACCAAAAGCACCCGCCGCCGATGGTAGCGACCTCCATGGCAACGACCTCCCCGGGAGTGGGAACGGAAACCGAAATTCCCCCGAATCCTCTCCGGAATCCAGGGGAAGATGAGTAATGATGTCGTGGAAGCCTTCGGTTTGGACGCCCCGGTCAGGGAGGGGGCCCCAACCAGTGAGTCCGGTTCAGTCCGCCCGAGCTTCCCGATTATTTCGCTGGTTGGGATGGTCCAGGTGCTTCCAGGTGTCGCCCCGTCGGAGCTGCTGGATGGCGGAGGGCGAAACGTTCAACTCTTCCGCCCAGTAGGCCGCCGAATGTTTCCACCGGCCCCGTCCGGCGTCCCAGTCACCCAGCACGGTGAGGGCTTCGGTCTTGCTCATGCCGGCATGGGGCGACTTTTCACCCTGTAGCCAGACATTCCGTCCTGCCCATCGGCCTGACTTCTGGATGGGACCTGGAAGGCGGGCCCCGGTGTTTCCAAGGCAGTAATGCCGAATCTGATTGACGGTGAAGTCAGGGAATTTCCGGGCGATCTCGGCATAGGTGTAGCCCTCGTTGGCGAGATCGCGCCAGATAATGGCAATTGCTCCGGTTGGTTTGGCCATGTTCGATAGATCTTCTCGTTCGTGCCGCGTGTCGGGTTTCTTCTGAAACCGTTCTTCCTTCACTTCAAGAATACGAAAGGCTGCCCCTCCGCTCAACCCTCGAACCGAAGAAAGGGGCAGTTTATGAGCAAAACCCCAACAAACCGAAAAAGGTTCCCGGCGAAACGATTTAAAAGTATTCCGGGAACTACGGTAACTGCCGGACCCCTGCGTGTGCAACTGTCCCTCATCCCCATCCCCTTGCGCCTCACGTAACGTCAGGGTTTATCCTCTAATGTCGATATCCGCTTGGAGGCATGCCGAAGATCCTGAGGAGGACAAAAAATATGGACAAGCCGGACCTTCGGGTAGGGGAGATGGCTAGAAGAATCGGCTTGACCGTCCGAACCCTCCACCACTGGGATCAGGTGGGTTTGCTTACCCCCTCTCGACGGACCCCAGCAGGACATCGCCTTTACGGATCCTCGGAGATATGGCGGCTTCAGAGGATCCTGAGCCTGAGGGCGTTGGGACTGAACCTGGACGAAATAGGCTCCCTCCTGCGGGACGGGGCCCTCTCCTTGGAGGTCGTATTAACAACCCACCGGGACAGGATCCCGGCGCAATTGGACCTCCTCCAGGATCTGGCAGGCCGTTTGGATCGCGTCTTGGGTTTGCTGGCGGAAGATAAGATCGTAACAGAAGAAGAACTGATCAAAACCATGGAGATGATGACAATGATCGAGAAACACTTCTCACCCGAGCAACTCGAGGCCCTGAAGAAGCGTGAGGTAGCTCTG
>JBDRDQ010000028.1:0-2680 GCA_043820695.1 Gemmatimonadota bacterium
TGGCAGTCGATCTTGAAGCTCTCGGGGAGGCTCAGGGTGCCTGCGTAGACGGGCATCCGGGGGCTCTGGCCTGGGTTGTCGAAGGAGAAGTAGGCCACCGTGCCGATCTCGGGCGGCAGCCAATCCCGGGCCTGGATGACCTGGGAATAGGAGCACTGCTGGACGGCTATGGTCCGGACGGGCTCCACACTGCCGGGAGCCAGGGCGTTGAAGAGCTGGCCCCAATCCCGGCCCAGGCTCCATGGATCCACCATGGGGCTCTTCACCATCTGGGGATCGTCAGGGTTCTGGGCATACCGGTTCGGGATCAACATGTTCTTGGTGACGTCGAACTCGGTCCCTTCGTACGTCTCCCGGTAGTAGGCCAGGACCTCCTGGACCGACACCTTCTTGTCCGGGGTCACGCTGAAGGGAAGCTCCTCCATCTCCATGGTGAGGTTCATGGAAGGAGCCAGGGTGCTCAAGATGAAGAACTCCCGGGTGGAATAGGGCTGCCGGCCGCTGTAGGCTTCCCAGAACCTGAACGCCTTGCCGCTGGCCGGATCCCACCAACCCATCTCCTCCGCCAGGGAGAAGACGTTCTCGCTGGCCATGTAGTGGTCCGGGTCGTCCACATTCAGCGTGCTGATGCGGGGGATGTTGGCGCTCACACCCACCTGGCCTTCGGGAATGCGTACCGCCGCCCACACGCCGCCTACCGCGAAGGGCCCGGCCCCCATGATCTCGAAGTGCCACACCTCTTTGGCGTCAGCGAAGGTAAGGCACTCCCCGGAGTCACCGTAGCCATACTCCTTCACAAGCTCACCGATGAGCTTGATGGCGTCTCGGGCCGTGGTGGTCCGCTCCAGAACGACGGCCTGGAGGTTCTCGATGAGGAAGAGCCCCTCGTCGTTACGAAGCTCCCTGCGGCCCCCGATGGTGGTTTCACCGATGGCCAATCCCTTCTCGTTCATGGCGGGATACGCCACGTTGAAATAGCGGTAGGTATTCGCCACCTCGGGAATCTCACCCTTCAGCCGCAGCCTGCGCATATCGTCGGGGGTTTCCGTATGTAGCTTCCCCCAGTAGATGGGCCGCATTGTGCCGGGAGCGTTCTCTCGGGCCGGCTCGATCTGAAGCCAGGTCCGGTAGTTCCCGTCACAGCTGTGGGCGGTCATGACGGAGCCGTCGGTGGAGGCCCCCTTGCTCACCTGAATGCTGGTACAGCCGCAGTCCTGGACTTCGGGATCACACCCACAAGCCAGATCGCCCGGCTCACCGGAGCAAACCGGCCCCGGAAGCAGGGGGGTCTGCTGCGCCACGCCGGCTGGCGCCACCTGCTCCCACTGAGCCGACGCCATGTCCGGCCCCGTTCCCAGTAGAAGAGCCAGGGCCAGCATGCCCCCGATCAGGCGGCCAATGCTACGTTCGAGTTTCACGGAATCTCTCCTTCTCTCAATGGTCCACGTCCAGGGGGTAACTCCCCGAAGGTCTGAATGATCAAGGTTCCTGATTGATCAAGGTCCTTCAATGATCAAGGCACTTCAATGATCGAGCTTTCTACTCGATTTCGACCCTCTGCGGCGATGCCGCCGACGGGTCATGCAACCAGTGCCCAACACCCAACGCAATCACCTCGGCGTACCGGGGCACGCCCCCAACCCTCAGGGGACGGTCCGGGTTCAGCTCTGACCAACTCTCCATGGTCATGAGGATGGTGGAGGTATGCCTTCCCACCCTCACCTCCATTGGCCAACCGTTCTCGTCGATCTTCTCGAAAAGCAGCCCCGCCTCTCCCGCCTTCACCACGAACTCGTCTTTCCCGCTGAGGAGTTGCTCCCGTGTGGTCTTCCCCCGCGTCGCATCGAGGAAGGGTTCCGGGGCCTCGAAGAGGAGGGACACGGCGTCGGAATGGTCTCCTACCTCCCTATGGGAAAGGCCGTGCAAGGATGGGGGCGAATACTCCATCCCCATGTTGAACTCCATGTCGCTGAGCATCATGGAGGTGAAGGCGGCCACATCCTGCCCACTCTCGTGGGCCACGATCGTGCTGATGACCGGGTATTGAAGCTCGGCCTCGTGCAGGTCGATGAAGAGGTCCACCTTCTCCTGGCGGATGAGCTCCATGAACGCGTGGGTGGTCCGTTCGGTTAGGCTCCCATCCGGTCGTCCCGGCCATGCCCGGTTGAGATTCCGGATGTCCACGTAGGCCAGGTACTGGCCGCTGGGATAGTGGATGTAGACCTCGGGATCGGGCCACTGGTCCAGAGGATTGGCCCAACGGTCTCCAAGGCGGAAGGTCCGCTCACCCCAGTCCGTGGGGATCGTGAAGTCCGGCGGGTAGGCGCCCCCCACACGGGTCACGGTGCTGGCGCTCCGGTTGGAACTCAGGACCACGATCAGGCGTCCCGCTTCCATGACCGCGTTCTCGGCGAGAATCCACGCCGCCAGTCGGGCCGCCGGCTCCTCCGGATGTGTCCCACCCATCACGAAGAGAGTCCCCCCCGGCTCTTCCCCCTCCAGGATGTAGACGTTGCAGTCGTTCACCGTCCCTAGGATCCCCTCGAAATAATCCCCCAGCTTTTTCACCTGGGTGACGCCGGGCTAAGGACTACCGCCTCCTCGAGGTGTCGGCTCCGGAAGAAGCTCGAACCTGAGGTGGCCAGGAGCAGGAGGCCAAGGGCGCCGAAGACGAGCTTCC
>JBDRDQ010000029.1:0-17949 GCA_043820695.1 Gemmatimonadota bacterium
CCCCAGTACTCCCGTAAAATAAGGAAAATACGGCCGAGTCCAGGACAACTTCGGCCTGAGCGAGGAGTGCAAGAATATCAAAAAAAGGCTCTTGCGTTCCTCATTTCGGCACCCTATCTTGCCTTAAAGCACCACTTCATACCACTTCTACCCACTGAATGCCACTAAGGTGAGCGGATTTCTCGGTCGCTACGACTTCCAGATGGACGAGAAGGGACGGGTTTCCCTTCCGGCCGCCTTTCGAAAAGAGGCGGGGGGAGAGCGGTTCATCCTCCTCCAGTGGGAGAAGCCGTACCTGACTCTCTTCCCCGAGGAGGTTTGGAAAGGGGTTCAGGAGCGCCTCCTGGAGTATCGCCGCGCTGATCCATCCGCCTGGACCTATGTCCGGGAGATCACAGCCAACGCGGTGGAGGTTTCCCCGGATAAGCAGGGTCGTATCCTCATCCCTGCCTGGCTCCAGGCGGCGGCATCCCTTCAAGGGACGGTGGTTTTGAACGGGGTCATCGACAGGGTCGAAATCTGGGACCCGGAGGAGTACCAAAAAGCGATCCCGGAGGAGGCGGAAGACTCACGGCGCTTCCGTTACCAGATCTTCCGATGATCGCGGCTCCCGAACACAGGGAGCCGCAGGCTCTTTGGGCCTGAGGGTAGAGCTGCATGCCCACTGATGAAGTGAGCGGCCCATTTCATGACCCCGTCATGGTGGAGGAGGTCTTGGAGGTACTCGAGGCGGCACAAGGGGGGACCATCCTGGATGGCACGTTGGGTGGGGGTGGGCATGCCGAGGCGATGCTGACTCGGTGGCCTCAATGCCGGGTCCTGGGAGTGGATCGGGATCCGGACGCACTTGAAACAGCGAAACACCGGCTGGAGCCGTTTGTCGATAGACTCCGCATTCTGAACATGAGGTTCGATCAAGCCATGGACGACGCCAAAGTCAGGAAAGAGGGGCTGGATGGAGCCCTCCTTGATCTGGGCGTGTCGTCGTTTCAACTGGACGCGGACCAGCGGGGTTTCGCCTTCCGGAGGGGACTCCCCCTGGACATGAGGATGGGTGGGGAAGGAAGCGGGGACTCCGCCGCCGACCTTCTCAACCGGGAGTCGGAGCTGGAACTGGTCCGCGTCTTTCGGGAGTACGGGGAAGAGCCCAGGGCGAAACGGCTCGCACGAGAAGTGGTACGACGCCGGGTGGATCGCCCATTCAAGACGAGTGACGATCTCGTGGCCGCACTGGCTCGCGCTTTGGGGCGAGGGCCGTCTCCCCGGGACATGGCCAGGGTCTTCCAGGCTGTTCGCATTCTCGTGAACCAGGAACTCCCCGCTCTGGGTCGGGCTCTCCCCAGAATTCGTGACGCCCTGACCCCCGGTGGGGTTCTGGCGGTGATCTCATACCACTCCTTGGAGGACCGGATGGTGAAAGTAGCCTTCCGGGAGTGGAGCCGGGACTGCGTATGCCCTCCAGGGCTTCCGGTCTGTGTCTGCGACGAGAGGGCACAGGGGGTCCCCCTCTTCCGCAAACCCCGCCGCCCCAGGGCTGAAGAGGTCGACCGAAACCCCAGGGCCCGGAGCGCCCTTCTTCGAGCTTGGAGGAAGGCCGCATGAGGGGCTTGGCGGGCACCAGCCTGGTGGCCTTGGCCGTAGCGGCGTTCCTGGCCTCCTTGAGTCTTGTCTCATGGAGGCAGGGGCAGGCCCTGAATACTCTGGAATACCTCGACGAGGTCCGGCAGGAATGCGCGCTGGAAGCGGCCAATCGGGAGGAGCTGGAGAGCCGGATCCGGCATCTCGAGAGTCGGGGGCGGGTGGTTTTGGAGGCCGAGAAGCGCTTGGGCATGCGGAATGCCCTCTCCTCCGACATCGTGTATTTGCCAAGGGAGGAAGCATGACCCCCTCTCCCACTCGATATCGGTGGCGTCGCCGGCTCCTGTTGGCAGGGTGGCTGGTAGGAGGGTTGGTCATCGTCGCCCGATCGGCCAGCGTCCAGATCCTGCAAGGATCCTACTGGACAGAGAGGGCCCTGGCCCAGCACCAACAGGCTTTGGAAGTCCCGGGCCGACGGGGCGCTATCCTGGACCGGAACGAGAACCCGCTGGCCACCAGCAATGAGACCTTCCAGGTCAGCGTGGCTCCTCGGGAACTCCGGCCTGAGACTCGGGATGCGAATGTGGCTGTCCTGGCTTCGGAGCTGGGGCTGTCCCGGAAAACCATACGGTCCATTTCCGATCCGGAAAAATCATGGGTGGAGATCCAGGAAGGGTTCCCACCTCGAATCCGGGAGGCCCTTGAGCCGATCCAAGGGGTTTACCTGAAGCGCGGATGGACACGGCACCTCCAGTATGGTGAGTTGGCTAGAGATGTCCTGGGAACCCTTCAGGACGGCTCAGGGTCCGGTGGCATTGAAGGTGGGTTCGATGAACACCTTCGGGGAACCGCCGGCGAGGAGATCCAAGCCCGGGACAGCGGTCGAAATCCCATTCCAGGCCAGTCCATCCTGGTGAAGCCTCCCGTCCCGGGCGGGGACGTGATCCTGACGCTGGATCGTGACATTCAAGAAATCGGCCATGAGGCCTTGGCAGCGGCTATTCGGGAAACGGGCGCCAAGGGTGGGAACCTCATCGTCACCGATCCCGGGACCGGTGAGATCCTCTCCCTGGTTTCCATTCAGGACGGGAAGCCCGGGAACCTCTCCGCCATCAACTCGCCCTACGAGCCCGGATCAACCCTCAAACCGTTCACGGTGGCCGCGATCCTTGGTCACTCCGTCGCCAGCCTCGCAGACAGTGTGGATGGCGGGGGAGGAAGGTGGATGGCCGGAGGGAAGATGCTCACCGACGTCCATCCCTACGGCAAGATGACACTGGGGGACGCCCTCAGGGTGTCCTCGAACGTAGGGGTGGCGAAAGTCGCTGAAGGGCTCTCTCGAGCCCAGCAATACGAGATGCTCCGGGACTTCGGCTTTGGAACCCGGACCGGCATCGAGCTCCAACCGGAGGCTTCCGGAAAACTCCCGCGGCCATCCGATTGGTCCCGGACCTCTCCGTCCCGACTGGCCATCGGCTATGAGATCTCTGTAACGCCCATCCAGATGGCGATGGCGTATGGGGCTCTCGCCAACGGCGGGAAACTCATGGAGCCACAGATCATCAAGGAGCTCAGGGACCCCGATGGCCAGACGGTGTTCCGGTCAAAACCGACGGTGGTCAGGGAAGTCATCCCTGCCGGGCTTGCCCGGGAGATTTCCCAAGTCCTGGTGGAGGTGGTGGAAGGTGGGACAGGCTCCGCTGCTCAGTTGGCCAGCTTCGCCGTGGCCGGAAAGAGTGGTACCAGCAGGGCACATGGAGATGGGGGATATGTGAACGGGCATTACGCCTCGTTCGTCTGTTTCTTCCCTGCGGAAGATCCCCAGCTGGTGGTTTTCGTGAAGTTGGATCGGCCGGAAGGCTCCTATTACGGGGGCTCGACGGCCGCTCCGGTTACTCGGGCGACCATGGAGGCGGTGCTTGCCGCCCACCAGGCGCCCATCGACTGGGAAGCCATGGCCTCCCTCGACCGGCGGCAGCCGAGGAATAATCCTTCTCCGGGGGCTCAATTCGCCTCAAGTACTCTCTCCTCTCCTCCTCCAGTCCGTACGCCCCGGACCTCCTCACCACCCGAGACGGGCGCAGTCGTCCCCGACGTCTCTGGTCTATCTCCTCGGCTGGCCGTCCGCCGGCTTCATGCTCTCGGTTTTCGGGTCCTCATGGACAGCTCTGGGCCGGTGGTCGGTACCGATCCTCCGGCCTTCTCACCCCTTTCTCCTGGGGACACCGTTCGGATTCTGTCCGGAAGGGTGGGGGATGGTTAGCGCCGGGCTCCCCCTCGAGGCTGTGGTTCGACGTCTTCGGGATGCCCAGCTCCTGCTGGCGACCCATGGACCCGAGGACGTCACCGTAACCGGTGTTTCCCAAGACTCCCGGAAAGTATCCCCTGGAGACCTCTTTCTTGCCTGGAAAGGGGCGGATCACGACGCCCACGACTACGTAGTCCCGGCTGTGGAAGCCGGAGCGGTTGCGGTTGTGGTGGAGCGCCCCGTACCGGATCTGACCGCGAGCCAACTCCAGGTGAGCAATGGGCGCCTTGCCGGTGCACTCGCCGCCGACTCCGTCCTGGGATCGCCCTGGACCGAACTTTTCCTGGCGGGGATCACCGGCACCAACGGAAAAACCACGGTGGCCGTTCTGGTTCGGCACCTCCTCGGGACCAAGTGGCCCTCTCATGCGCTAGGGACGCTGGGGTTGGTGGAAACCTCCGGGACCGTTCGGTCCGGGACCGAAGGCCTGACCACGCCCGGACCCGTCCAGATCTCCCGATGGCTCCGAGAGATGGCAGACGATGGCGTGAGCCATGTGGCCATGGAGGCCTCATCCCACGCTTTGGCTCAGTATCGGTTGGACGGCACCCGCTTCGACGCCGCCGTGTTCACGAACCTGAGTCAGGACCACCTGGACTATCACGCCGATCTGGAAGACTACCGGTTGGCCAAGAGCCGAATTCTGAACCTTCTGAAGCCGGCAGGGTGGGCGGTGGTAAACCGGGACGATGCGGCATGGGAAGCCCTGGCCAGTCCTCCTGACCGGACCCTCCTCTTCGGCATCGAGGGTGGCCCCGGGGGCCTGACCCTCCAGGCCTCACACGGCTGCAGCCAACTTCTGGCGTCCGATCTTGACCTCCTGCCCGAAGGCTCCCGCTTTCGCCTGAACTCCGGTGACGAGAGTGCAGCGGTCACCCTCCCCCTCCTGGGGCGGTTCAATGTGGAGAACGAGCTGGCCTCGGCGGGAGTGGCTTGGGCGGCAGGCATGAGCTTGGCGGAGATCGCCCGTGGCCTCTCCTCCGCTCCCGAGATCCCCGGGCGCCTCGAGAGGATCACCCATGAGCCGGTGGCCGTCCTCATCGACTTCGCCCACACACCGGACGCGCTGGAGAGGGTCCTGAACACCCTTCGCCCTCTGGTCAAAGGGCGGCTTCTGGTCCTATTCGGCGCCGGTGGGGATCGGGATAGGGGAAAGCGGCCCCGGATGGGTGACGTGGTGTCCCGCCTCGCCGACCTGTCCTTCGTCACCTCGGACAACCCCAGAACCGAGGATCCCGAGGCCATAATCGATGATATAGTCGCCGGTGTGGGCGAGCGGCCCTACCGGCGGTTGGCCGACCGGAGGAACGCCATCGCTGCTGCACTGGCCGAGGCTCGGCCAGGCGACCTGCTTCTCCTGGCCGGAAAGGGTCACGAGACCTACCAGGTGCTGGGCCGGGAGCAAAAGCCTTTCGATGAGCGGGCCATCGTTCGGGAGCTCCTGGGGTTGCGGGTGGGGGAGTCGAGGGCATGAGCTTCCAATGGACGGACCGGGAAGTCCGGGAGGCTTTGGGGTTTCCTCCCAAGGACAGTGAGTCCGGTGTCGCATACACCGGAATCTCCACGGACAGCAGGAAGGTGGAGCGGGGCGATCTCGTCCTGGCCCTGAGCGGAGATCGGTTCGATGGGCATGATTACGTGTTGGATGCGCTGGCCCGAGGGGCCGCCGGGGCCGTGGTCTCGAGAGAGATCGGCGCAGGGGAGAACCAACCCATCTACCCCGTTTCGGATACCCTCCAGGCCCTGGGAAGCCTCGCCCACCATCGTCGGAAATCCCTGAAGGCCAGAGTGGTGGGGATCACGGGATCCTCCGGGAAGACCAGTACCAAGGAGCTCCTGAGAGAGACTCTCCAGGGGAGCTTTCGGGTCCACGCCACCCAGGGGAATCTCAACAACCGCATCGGACTGCCCCTCACCCTCCTGGCCGCGCCGGCCGACGCCGAGGCGCTGGTCCTGGAAATGGGGACCAATGAGCCGGGGGAGGTCAGGGCGCTCACCGAGGTCGCGAAACCCCAGATCGGTGTGATCACCACGGTCAGCGAGACCCATCTGGAGAAGCTGGGGTCCCTCGGGGGCGTCATAGAAGAGAAGCTGGACCTCTTCCGGGGGCTTCCCGGGGATGGGGTAGCCTTGGTCGGGGACGAACCGCCCATCCTGGAAGAGAGAGCCAGGGAAGTGGCTCCGAATCTCCTCGTAACGGGTTGGAGTGAGCGGGTGAAGCCGGAGCATCGGCCGGAAGACCCGAAGGCGACGGACCAGGGATGCTATGGGTTTCGTTGGAGAGGGGAACCGGTCCAGCTCCGGACGCCTGGCCGGCACTCGGTCCAGAACGCCTTGCTGGCTCTGGCGGTGGCGGACGTCTTGGGCGTTGGACCGGCAGATGCCGCCCGTCGCATCGGCAGGGTCGAGGCTGGCGGGATGCGGAGTGAGATCCGAACCCTGGGGACGCTGACCCTCCTCGTCGATTGCTACAATGCCAATCCTCAGAGCCTCCGGGCCGCCCTGGATCTGCTGGTCACCATCAAACGATCGGGCCCCCGGGTGGCTGTGTTGGGGAGCATGCTGGAGTTGGGTGAAGGAGCCCGGATCCACCACCGCCAGGCGCTGGAAGAGGCCCTGACTTTCCCGCTGGACCTCATCGTCGCCACCGGCCTCTTCGCCGAGGCGGCCCACGGGTTGAAGGCGCCGGCGGGGGCTCCGGAGCTTGTGATCGCCCCGGAGTTGGACCAGGCCCGGGATGTCCTCCTTCAGGCTCTCGGGGGCACGGAGGTGGTTCTCCTCAAGGCGTCTCGGGGCGTGGCGATGGAGGCTCTGGTTCCCAGCCTCGAAGGTCGGTTCGGACCAGGGAAGGCGGCCTGACATGCTCTACCATCTCCTCCCCCAGTTCGCCGACGTGCACATCGTCTTCAACGTCTTTCGGTACCTGACGTTCCGGGCGGCTGGGGCCGTGGTGACCTCTCTTCTCCTGGCGTTCTTTCTGGGACCGATGACGATTCGGTGGCTGGCACGGATGAAGGTGGGCCAGGTCGTCAGGACGAATGGGCCGGAAACCCACTTCCAGAAGGCCGGCACCCCCACCATGGGGGGCGTCCTCATCATCATGTCGGCGGGTTTCTCAACCCTCCTTTGGGCGGACCTGACCAACAGTTATACGGTCGTAGCCCTGGTTGCTCTCCTATGGATGGGGCTTCTGGGCTTCCTGGACGACTACCTGAAAGTGGTACAGGGAAAGTCCCGTGGGCTGGTGGCCAAATACAAGATGGCCGGTCAGCTTCTTTTTGGCCTCGGATTGGGCCTCTTCCTGATCCAATGGCCCATCTGGCCGGTACCGCCGAACTGGACCATGGTCCCCTTCTTCGCGGACTGGGTGGCCGTGTTCTGGGTTCCGGCCTACGTACTGTTCGTACCCGTAGTGGTGGCGGGTACCTCCAACGCCGTGAACCTCACCGACGGGCTGGACGGCCTGGCAGCGGGACTCTCGGCCATCGCCATCGTCACCTTCGGCGTTTTCGCCTATTTCATCGGGCGTGTGGACGCCTCCGCATACCTGGGCCTGTTCTACTTCCCTGGCGCCGGAGAGCTCTCCATTTACGCGGCAGCGCTGGCAGGGGCGGCCATCGGCTTTCTCTGGTACAACGCCCACCCTGCAACGGTCTTCATGGGGGATACGGGCTCTCTGGCTCTGGGTGGGGCCATCGGGGTCATGGCCATCCTCCTCAAGACCGAATTCCTGCTGGTCATCGTCGGGGGTGTCTTCGTCATGGAGGGCGCCTCGGTGATCCTGCAGACCGGTTACTTCAAATACACAGCTCGGAAATACGGGGCCGGGAGACGGGTTTTCCTCATGGCTCCCATCCACCACCACTTCGAGAAGCTGGGGTGGGCCGAGAGCAAGATCGTGGTCCGTTTTTGGATCCTGGGAATCCTCTTCGCGATGATCGGCTTTTCCACGCTGAAGATCCGATGAGGCGGAAAGAAAGGAATACCGGCGGGCATGGTACGAAGGCCCCCGGAGCGGCAGATGAAGCCTTTGGAAGGAAGAACGATTTCGATCCTCGGCCTGGGAGCCAGCGGAGCAGCCGCTGCCCGGTTGGCCCTCGATAATGGAGGAGTGGTCTATGTCTCGGATTCGCGCATTGAACCCTCAGCTGCAGCTGGTGCAGCCGAGCTCAGAGGGTTGGGAGCCCGAGTGGAGCTCGGAGGCCACGATCTGGAACGAGTGGCCGGGGCAGACACCGTGGTGGTCAGTCCTGGAATCCCACCGGACGCTCCAGTGCTCCAGGCCCTCCGGGCTCACGGATGCAGATGGATATCCGAGCCTGAATTCGCCTTTCGGTTCCTGCATGGTCCACTGATCGCCGTGACCGGGACGAACGGGAAGACCACCACCGCCGCCATGACGGCCCACCTCCTCCAGGAGACGGGGTTCCGTGTGGGCCTGGGGGGTAACATCGGCGCCGACTTCGGGCCTCCGGCCTCTGGCCTGGCTCTCATGGATCCGGCGCCGGATTGGTTCGTGGTGGAGGTCTCCTCCTTCCAGCTGGCTGATATCGTCGACTTCGCCCCCACCATCGGGGTGGTGACGAACCTGGCTCCGGATCATCTGGATCGATACCCCTCGGTGGAGGCCTATTACGCCGACAAGGCCCGCCTCTTCGAGAACGCCACACCGGACAGCACCTGGGTTCTGAATGGCGATGCCCCTGAGGTGGAGGCCTTGGCCGGTGATGCTCCCGGCCGGCGAATCCGGTTCAGCATCCGGGCCCGCGGAGACTCCCAGGCCTTCCTCAGGGAAGGAGCGCTGGTTCTGAAGCTCCAGGGGGGGAAGGAAATCCCTCTCATGCAGGACCGGGAGCTACCCACTCTGGGTCGGCACAACACCGCAAATGCCCTCGCTGCTTCCCTCGCGGCCATGATTGCGGGCGCCTCCCCAGCGTCACTCGCCCGGGGCCTGAAAGGGTTCCGTCCCCTCCCGCACCGCCTCCAGCCGGTCGGGAATGCCTGGGGCCTTCGGTGGGTCAACGATTCGAAGGCTACCAACGTAGCCGCCACCGTGGGAGCCCTCGGGAGTCTGGAAGGCCCCCTAGTCCTCCTCCTGGGGGGAAAGGACAAGGGTGAGAAGCTGGATCCCTTGAGGGATGCCCTCCACAAGGGTGTCCGGGCGGCGGTCATATACGGGGAGGCAAGGGAGCGGCTGGCCTTGGCTCTGGAGGGCTCGGTTCCCCTCCAGGTCGTAGATGGCTCGTTCGAAGAAGCGGTGGCGGCGGCCCGAACGCTCACGGAGGAGGGAGACATCCTTCTTCTTTCCCCGGCATGTTCCAGCTTCGACATGTTCGAGAATTATGTGGCCAGGGGGAGTCGTTTCTCGGCCGTGTCCCGAGGGGAGGCATAGCGTGGCCCCCCGACCGCTGAATGTTGCCCCCGCGGGTCCGGTGGCAATTCCCGATGCCGGGTTGGGCATAGGATGGGAGCCGGCGGTTCTCATGGGTGTCACCCTGATGCTTTTCGCCTTCGGCTTGGTGACCCTCTCGAGCGCCACCACCTTCCTGACCCACCAAGCCGGTGACGGGGCTCCCCACTATGTGCTGCAACAGGCACTCGGCGGCGCTCTGGGGCTTGCTGCCCTCGTGGTATTCTCCCGCATTCCGTACCACTGGTGGAAGACCCTGGCCTGGCCGGTACTGGTGTTTACCTGGATCCTGCTCATGATCCTGATCCTTCCCGGAACGGAGAAGATCGCACCGCCGATCAACGGGTCCCGGCGGTGGCTGCTTCTTCCGGTCGGCCAGGTTCAGCCTTCCGATCTGGCCAAGATGGCCGTCGTCATCTGGACGGCGGCGCTGGCGGTCAAGAAACAGGCTCACTTCAAGAGCCTTCGGAGAGGGCTTCTCCCCTTTCTCCTGGTTTGGGCGGCCATCCTCCTTCCCATCGCAGCCGAGCCGGATTTCTCCACGGCCTGCCTGGTGGGCCTTCTCGCGGGAATCGTTGTGTTCGCGGCAGGTGGCCGAATTGGGCATTTCGTGTTTCTCGGTGCCCTCCTCCTCCCCATGGTCCTGGCGAAGCTGAACGATGGTTTCCGGTTCGATCGCATGCAGGCGTTCTGGAATCCCGACTTCGATCCCAGCGGCGCCGGGTACCAGGTCCGGCAGTCGCTGATGGCCATCGGTTCGGGGGGGGTCACCGGGGTGGGGTTCGGCGAGGGGCGCCAGAAGTTCGGGTTCCTCCCGGAACCTCATAACGACTTCATTTTCGCCATGATCGGGGAGGAATGGGGACTCCTGGGTGTCCTCTTTGTCGTGAGCCTCTTCATGACCTTGATCATGGTCGGGTTCCGCATTGCTCAGAGGGCCCCGGATCTCTTCAGCGAGCTCTTGGCCATCGGGTTCACCAGCCTCATCGCTCTTCAAGCCACACTCCACATGAGCGTCGGCCTGGGCCTCGTCCCCAACACCGGACTGGCTCTGCCCCTCATTTCATATGGTCGGTCCAATCTCGTAGTGACCATGGCTTCCATCGGGATTCTCATAGCCATCGCCAGGGCCCAACCCGACCGCAGGGGGGGGCATGGCTGATACGGGATTCCGGCCCAACGTGGCAGTCTTTTCCGGAGGCGGGACCGGGGGCCATCTCTACCCGGCGCTGGCGCTGGCCGACGCCCTTTCGAAGCTCCGGCCCGACCTCAGGACCTTTTTCGTCGGGGCACGCCAGGGGGTGGAAGCCCGGATCCTACCGGAACGGGGAGTGGACCACCTGCTTCTCCCTGTGCGGGGTTTTCGAAGAGGGCGGGTCCTGGAGAACCTCGCGGTGGGCTGGGCTCTTCTCAGCTCTCTTGTCCTTACCGGACAGCTCTTCTCCAGGCTACGGCCGGGGATCGTGGTGGTTACGGGGGGATATGCCAGTGGGCCTGCGGGGATTGCGGCGGGGATGATGGGGATTCCTCTGGCCCTCCAGGAGCAAAACGCCCATCCGGGGTTCACCACCCGGGTCCTGAGCCGCTGGTCTCGCCAAGCTCACCTGGCCTTTCCCGAAGCCAGGGACCTCCTCCCGGCCCGAGCCCGCTCCAGGGCCAGGTTGTCCGGGAACCCGGTGCGGGAGGTCGTGCCCATGGACGCCACGGAGGCCAAGGCCCGGTTCGGGATTGAACCCGAATCCCGCGTGATCCTGGTCGTGGGGGGAAGTCAGGGTGCGGAGGCCCTCAACAAAGCCGTGCTGGCGGTGATACGGTGTGTGGCAGCAGGGGAGTTGGAACGGCCCGAGGACATCAGGCTCCTTTGGGCAACCGGGCCCAAGAATCTGGAGAAGATCCAGAGGGATCTGTCCGTGTTGGGGCGGCCGGAATGGGTCCATGCCCTCGGGTATATCCAGGAGATGCCCGAAGCGCTGAGCGCAGCCACCCTTGCCGTAAGCAGGGCCGGAGCCATGACCACTTCCGAGTTCCTGGCCTGGGGGGTTCCGGCCCTTCTGATACCCCTTCCGACCGCCGCTGCCGACCACCAGAGCCGGAACGCCGAGAGCCTGGCTCGTGCGGGCGCCGCTATCCATCTCCCGGAGACGACGCTCACCGGCGCTACCCTCTGGCATGCGGCGGTGTCCCTCCTGGCTACCCCGGGCGCCTTGTCTGCCATGAGGGAGGCGGCGTTGAAAGCCGGTCGACCCGGCGCCACTCGAGAGATCGCCGAAGCCCTGGAGGCCCTCCTGCCCAGGCCGGTGCCTGGGTTGCCAGGATTGCCAGGATCCTGGCCGAGACTCGGGGAGGTGGCTTCATGACCCTTCCGGCAGCTTTCGCGAGCCGCGACGGATTGGTCCACTTCATGGGCATCGCCGGGGCCGGGATGATCTCCCTGGCCGAGCTCTTCGCAAGAAGCGGCCTCTCGGTTACCGGGTGCGACCTGCAGCCGGACCCCGCCGCTCGATCGCTCTCCTCCTGCGGATGTGAACTCTTCTCGGGTCATGATCCGGTCCATGTGGAGAATGCGTCAGCCCTGGTGGTCACGGCGGCCATTCCCCCGGACCACCCTGAGATCCAAAGGGCCCGAGAGCTTGGAATCCCCGTCCTTAAACGGGCGGAAGCCCTGGGGGAGTGGGTCAATCGCGGACAGGTGGTCGCCATCGCTGGAACGCACGGAAAGACCACTGCCACCGCCATGGCCACGGAGGTTCTGGTAGCCGCGGGTTTGAATCCAACGGGGTTGGTGGGTGGGCGGGTCCTGGCCTGGGAATCGAACCTTCGGTTGGGAGACGAGGAGCTTTTCGTGGTGGAGGCCGACGAATTCGACCGCTCCTTCCATCATCTCAGGCCCCATGTTGCCGTCCTGACGAATCTGGAAGCTGATCACCTGGACATCTACGGGGATCTGGAAGGGGTCCAGGAGGCCTTCAGGATCTTCCTGGAAGGCGTATCGCCGGAGGGGCAGGTAGTGGCCTGTGGCGACGATCATGGCGCCAGCCGGCTTCTCCCCGGCCTTGGTGGAAAAGCCCGAACCTACGGACTCAATCCTGGATCACAACTGAGGGCTGTGGCGGTCCGGGAGAGTGAAGCCGGCGCCCGGTTCGAAGTGATCGAAAGCGGGGAACACAAAGGGGAAATCACCTTGCGGGTCCCCGGGCTTCACAACATCCGGAACGCCCTCGGGGCTGCCATGGCCGCCCGGTGCCTGGGCGTGGGGTGGGAAGCGATTCGGAAGGGGCTCAGTGGCTTCCGGGGTGTGGGGCGGCGTTTCGAGATCCTGGGGGAGGTGGCGGGGGTGACCATTGTGGATGACTACGCACATCACCCCACTGAGATCCGGGCGACGCTGGCCGCGGCCCGAGGACGGTTTCCGGGCCGCCGGATCGTGGCAATCTTCCAACCCCATCTCTTTTCAAGGACCCGGGACTTCGCCAGGGACTTCGGTGAGGCCCTGGCCGGCGCCGACGAGGTGTGGGTCACGGAGATCTATCCGGCCCGGGAGGCTCCCATCCCCGGGGTCACAGGGGTTCTGGTTGCCCAGGCCGCGTTGGACGCAGGGGCTCCGGGCGTCTCCTTCCATTCGAAATTGGCGGAGCTACCCGGGCAGGTCCTGCCGAACCTCAGGGCCGGAGATGTGTGCCTGGCCATGGGAGCAGGATCCATCGAATTCCTGAGTGAGGATCTTCTTGTCGGTCTCCGGAGTCGGGGAGCGGAGGAGGTCGATAGCCCATGAAGCGGTGGCTGACCTTCGTTTTCGTGCTGGCCCTGGCCGTTGCCCTGGGCGGAATCGTGTCCCGGGTGCCTGAAGCTCTGGTGGAAGTGGAAGCTTTCAAAGTCACGGAGGTGCGTCTCCGCGGTGCCCGATTCCTGACTCATGAGGAGGTCGTGAAGGCGCTGGACCTTTCTCAGGGAGCCAGCGTCTGGGACGACACCAAGGTTCTGGAGGCCCGGTTACATGCGCACCCCCTGGTCGATGACGTCACGATCCATCGGCGCTTTCCGAGCGCCCTTCTGGTCCAGGTCGTAGAGCGGGAGCCCGTGGCTCTCTTCCCGAATCCGACGCTGGAGCCGGTGGACGAATCCGGCCGCATCCTCCCGATCGACCCGGTTTTCCACAAACTTGACCTTCCCATCATCGCGTCCTCGGGAGAGGCCGGTCCCGGATCACTCACGCCGGCGGGACTTCGCTTGTTGGCCGGGGAGGTCAAGCGGCTGGCTCAAGGGGATCCTGAGTTCCACTCGAGAATCTCGGATTTTGCCCTATCTCCCAGGGGGGACATGAGAGTCAGGATCTCCGACTCCCCTGTCACTCTTCAGTTTCGTCCGGGCCTGGCCAGCGGGCGAATCCAGACGGGCCTCAGGGTTCTCAGCGACGCTCAGGCCAGGTTCGACGGAGGCGAGGTGGTGGAGTTGGATCTCCGCTTCCAAGACCAGGTAGTGGTTCGATTCGGAAGGGCCGGAGGAAGCTGAATATGCGTGCGAATCTCATTGCCGCCCTGGATATCGGCACCACCAAGACCTGTGCTGTGATTGGCGAACTCACGGGGGATCTGCGCCGTCGTCCGGGGCTCAAGATCCTTGGGGTGGGGCAGGCCCGGACCTCGGGGATGCGCCGGGAAGTGGTGACGCATATCGAAGAGACCACCGAATCCGTGAGAAGGGCCGTGAAAGAGGCTGAACTCATGGCCGGGGTTACGGTGGATCGGGTTTATGCGGGAATCGCAGGGCAGCACATCCGGGCCTTCTCCTCCTCCGGAGTTGTTGCGGTGAGTGGAGAGGAGGTCACGGCCTCCGACGTTTCCCGGGTCCATGAGGTCGCCCGCGCCGTTGCCCTACCCCCGGACCGAGAGCTTCTCCACGCCATCCCCCAGGAGTACATGGTGGACCACCAAGGGGGGATCAAGGACCCTATCGGCATGGCGGGCACCAGGCTGGCGGCCGAGGTCTACCTGGTGACGTCGGCATCGGCATCTACCACGAACATTCGTAAAGCCGTCTCCCGGGCCGGTTATCGGGTCCAGGAGTTGGTCCTGGAGCCTCTGGCTTCCGCACGGGCCGTTCTCACCGAGGATGAGAAAGAGGTGGGGGTGGCCATGGTGGAGATGGGGGGGGGCACCACCGATCTGGCCGTCTTCTACGAGGGGAAGATCCGTCATGTGGCGATTCTTCCTTTCGGCGGCCTCACGGTGACCAACGATCTGGTCAAGGGCCTTTCCATACCCTTCGCGGAGGCCCAGAAAGCCAAGGAACAGTTCGGGGCCGCTTTCGCCCAGATGGTGGATCCGCAGGAGACGGTGGAACTCCCCGGGCCGAGCCCGGGCCAACGCCGCCATGTGGCCCGGGAGCTCATCGCCCACATCGTGGAGCAGCGTCTGGACGAGATGTTCGGCCTCGTGCATGAGGAGCTGGATCGGGCCGACGTCCTGGACAAGCTGGGGGCAGGGATCGTTCTCACGGGGGGAACCACAACCCTTCCCGGAACGGTGGAACTGGCCCAGCAGGTCTTTGCCGCCCCGGTTCGGGCCGGAAGGCCCGAGGAGGGATTGACGGGCTTGGCCGACTCGGTAGCTCTGCCCCGGTTTGCGACTGCGGTGGGATTGGCTCTATACGGTGCCGACCGGTTCGAGGAAACGGGGGAGGGGGCATCGACCCTCACCTCGGGCCTGGTCACGAAGGTCGCCGCATGGCTCAAGGAATTTTTTTGATGGATGCCCCCCGAGATTCGGGAGTCATCCCTGGTCGAATGCTCTTTCGTTTTCCCAAAACGGTGTCTGCTCACACCATGTCCCGGAGGTAGGTATGATGATCTTTGAGTTTGAGGACAGCCCAGCCCGCAACGCCCGGATGAAGGTTTTCGGCTTAGGTGGCGCCGGGGGTAATGCCGTCAACAGAATGATCGATGAGGATCTGGAGGGTGTGGAGTTCATCTCCGCCAACACCGACGCCCAGGCTCTGAAAGGATCGAGGGCCCAGATCACGATCCAGCTCGGCAAGAAGCTCACCCGGGGGTTGGGGGCGGGAGCCCGCCCGGAGATCGGGCGGCAGGCCCTTCATGAGAGTCAGGACGAGGTCAGAAAGGCTCTCGAAGGGGCGGACCTGGTCTTCATCACCGCCGGTATGGGTGGAGGAACCGGGACCGGTGCTGCTCCCATCGTAGGGGAGATCGCCAGAGAGATGGGCGCCCTGACGATCGGGATCGTCACCCGTCCCTTCTCCTTCGAAGGGAAAAAGCGGATGCGCCAGGCGGAACAGGGGTTGGCCGAGCTCCGCAGGACCGTGGACACGATGATCGTGGTCCCCAACGACCGGCTCCTTAGCGTCGTGGGCAAGGGTACGTCCTTCCGCGAAGCCTTGAAGCGGGCCGACGAAGTGCTGCTTCATGCAACCCAGGGCATCAGTGACCTCATCAGAGTGAGTGGCGAGGTGAACGTCGACTTCGCCGACGTTCGCACCATCATGGCCTGTCGGGGGCCGGCGCTCATGGGGTCGGGTTTCGGGGAGGGCGACAACAGGGCCCAAGAGGCAGCGCAGGAAGCCATTTCCTCGCCCCTTCTGGACGAAGTCTCCATTGCCGGAGCCAAAGGAGTGCTCATCAACATCACCGGGGGGATGGATCTGGCCATTGACGAGGTGTCCCAGATCTCTAGCATTATTCAGGAGGAGGCGGGAGACGACGCCGAGATCATCTTCGGAGCCGTGCACGACCCTGCCATGGAAGGGAAGATTCGGGTCACGGTCATCGCGACTGGGTTCGATCGGTCCGAAGACCAGGAACAGAACGTGATTCGACCTGAGTTTTCCCGGGCCCCGCAGCCTCAGCCCAGGCAGCAGATACAGGTACAACAGCCCCAGAGGAGGGTGGTGGCGGTAGGCGGAAGCAGCGAACCCATGGAGATGCCTTTCCAACGGTTCCCAGATCGGGTCATCACGACGGAACAGATCAGGGAGTTGGACATCCCCACCTTCATACGGCGGCAAATGGACTGAGGTTTGAATGATCCGAATCCCCCGACGTTCTTCCCCCCTGGTCTTCGTGGGCGTGGCCGGGGCGTTGGGCCTCGCCCTTTTCGCAGGGCACAGGGTGTCCTCCCGGCCTCCGGAAATCGGGCCTCTGGATCCGCTGCTGGCTACACCGGCGGAGAGGCTGGAGGTGGTTTCACTCAACCGGGGACAGACCTTTGGAGAGGTCCTTCAAAGGGCCAACGTGGAATGGTCGGACCAGAACTCCCTCCTCATGGCGTTTCGCGAGCGGGCGAACCCACGACGGATGGTGGACGGGACGAGGATCACACTTCGGTGGTTTCCGGAAGAGAGTGGGCTCCGGGGCGTGGACGTGAGCTTGAACCGAGACGAAACCGTCCGCCTTCTACGGGACGAGGCGGGCTGGTCATCGGAGCTGGTCCGGACTCCGGTCTGGGTCGACACACTCTACGTTTCCGGAGCCATCCGGGACCTCCTCTGGAACGCGGTAATCGACAATCCGGCTCTGGCCCAGCTGCCATCGCCGGACCGGGTGCTGATCGTGGACTGGATGGACAAAGTCTTCCAGTGGCAGGTGGATTTCAGCAGGCAGGTCCGTGAGGGCGACACCTATCGCCTGGCCTTCGAGCGGGAGGTTCGCCCGGACGGGAGCATGCGGTCCGGCCACATCATCGCGGCCGAATATGTGAATCAGGGCACTCCGTACCGGGCTATCTGGTTCGATCCCAATGACGACGGAGACGGCACATTCTATGATGAGGATGGGAAGTCGGTCCGCCGTGCCTTCCTTCTGAAGCCCATCCCACTCAGCCGGATTTCCTCCCAGTATTCAAGCGCCCGGTTACACCCGATCCTGAACACGGTCAGGGCCCACAGTGGAGTGGATTTTGCGGCTCCGATGGGGACCCCGATCGAGGCGACCAGTGATGGGGTGGTCGTCTACGCTGATTGGAAGGGGGACCTGGGGAACCTCGTGGAGATTCGGGCCCCGAACGGGTGGGTTAGCCGGTATGGCCATCTGAGCCGGTTCGGGCCGGGGATCCGGGTGGGAACCCGGGTCAAACAGAGCCAGACCATCGGGTACGTGGGAATGACGGGCCTGACGAATGGCCCCCACTGCCACTATGAGCTGCGACGCAATGGTTCTGCGCTGAACCCCTTGTCCATCAACCTTCCCCCCGGGGATCCGGTGCCGACCTCCTCCTGGGGGCGGTGGGCCCTGGAATCCGAGGAACGTTTGAACCTTTTGGCCACCCTCGTGGGGCCTCCCATCCTGAGGGTGGTGGAGGATTCCGATGCCGGTCCTTTGGAAAGTCCATCGGTTCAGGGAGGGGATTGACCCGGAAGGCCCATTCGGTGACCGTGAGGGGGCTCACTCAAACTGAGTCCCCTCTTTTCATTGGTGCGCCCCTTGTGCAGGTGGAACTTCCGTAGCCATGGCTCGACTCTTTCGAACCCGATCCGAAAAGAAGACCTCCCTCTGGGGGCGGGCGGTCAAGCTTGCCCTCACCGACGTAAGAGTGGCATTCGGGGGCATGGACACCGAGACGCTCGAGTCGCTGGAAGAGCGCCTCCTTGCTGCAGATTTCGGGGTCCAGGCCACATTGCGGCTGGTGGATCGGGTGGAGGAGCT
>JBDRDQ010000030.1:0-2205 GCA_043820695.1 Gemmatimonadota bacterium
GCTCGGGGTGTGGCAGGTGACTGGCGGCGGGTTCCGGTCGCGGGTTGCTCCGTGGGGGCATCGTGGGGCACCGGACGGCCTGCACGAATGGGCGTTCCTGTGGCTGACCAGAGGAGAGACATGATGGGAGAAACCCGATGACCTGGATGCTGTACCTCGCGTGTGCCCTACTCGTCGTGGTGGTGGTGTGGGCGATGTTCCTCCACCACCGCGCTGAGGCCGAAGTAGAAGCCTGGCGAACCACATGGAACTGTGCTGTCGAGCTGTGCTGCTGGCGCACCCCAGCCGGACTCTGTCTACAGCCACCCGAATCAGTGGACCACCTGACACCCGATGACATCAGGGACCCACGCCGGTCGGTGACACAGACCCCGAAGCAGCATCCGTTCGCTCCGGCCAGGCTGATCGACCGGTATGCCGGACTGGACCCCACCTTGGCTGCGCTGTCTCGGGCGGTGCGACCGGCGGGGGTGTCGCACGCTGAGCAGGCTATCGAAGTGACGGACGCGGTGCTCGCCATGTTCGGGATCGTTGGGGATTGGGTGCGGGGGATCTCGGGGCGGGCCGCTGATTGGCGGCGGGAGAGGCGGGCCAGGGCGGTGCGAATGGGACTTCGACAGGACACCGAGTGATGCGCGGCCACCGTTGTGGTTGGCTTCATCACAGCCACGTCTATCACCGCACCAGGCCAATCACCTGGACTGTCCGCGTGGCGTGGGGTGGTGAGGTCGGGTGCGCCCCGTGTGGGGTGGTGCTGTCGTCGGGGCGGTTCCGATTCATGGAAGGCTCTGAGCATCAGGCCCGGCTACTCGGACTGCGGCCATGCAAGAAGTGCTTCCGTGCCACCCATCAGGTAGCATGATGACAGGCCGGGGCCAGATCGGCACCGGCGACACTGGACTCTAAGGAGGCCGGACATGGCAGAACCACTCGTCTCGTTCCTGAGCGAAGCGATGGAACAGATCGAGAAGTTGGAATCCGCGGCCAGCACGCTCAACTTCGAGCTGAAACTGGCATGGCGGGTTCGGGCCAAGCTCAGTGACGTGGAGGGCCGGGCCGGTCGGGTCGTCGAGTCGTTGATCGAACTGTGTGACGCGGTCGGCACCGACGAATCCGAAGCGCTCATGGAGGAATGGGGCAAGTAGCCACTCCCCTCTCTACCAGACGCCCCACACAGACCCCCTATAGGGCCGAGACGGCTAGCAACCCCCATCCGATACGTTGCCCGGTGGGGGTTGCTGTCGATCTCAGGGCTTGTAGGTCGGTGCGCTCCGGGCACCCAGAAGGCCGCCGAACCACGGCCACCGTTCCTCCAACAACCTGACCAGCAGGTAGTAGACCCCGAAGATCAGGCCCGTGAACACCACGGTCGCCTCAGCGGACAGGGACTCGGGCAGGACCCCCCACCCGATCAGCCCGGCCACCAGGTACGGGACGTAGGTTCGGACCAACGACTTCACTAGATCAGTCATCCGGGGCTCCTCTACCTCTTGACCCTCGGTTTCCTTCCCGCCGGGGAGGTGTTCGGTTTGATCAGCTTCTTCTGCTTGGGTGCTTTCTTCTGTGCCACGATCAGTTCCTTCCTTTAGCTTCTGGGCCGGCGTGGGGGCGGCTGCTTCTTCGCCTTCCGCCGCTTGGGCTTGCTGGGGCTCACGCTCCACGGGACCGGCTGAGGCGACGCCGGGAACTTCTTCCACGACGGTTGCTTTGCCGGTTTCTTAGCTGCCATAGTTTATCTCCCTTCTGCTCATTGTCGTTCCTTCCCTAGAGCCAGCGTTTCACTGGTCCAGTCACATTGGCGAACCGGTTCTTGTGAACATGATCCCTCGCCACCCCGCTCACGAGGGCGGCGTCCATGAACACCTTGAGCGCCGCCTTCGACTTCGGACCCCAGATCCCATCCACGGCCCCCGAGTAGAACCCGAGGGTCTTCAACAGTTCCTGTAGATCAGCGATCATCTTCGCATCCTTCCTACCGGCCGTGCCGGTCAGTATGAGTTCGACATCGATGTGCAGGTCCTCCCACCAGGCTGCTACCGGTTTGTCCCACAGCAGCTCGAAGTGGTCATGCGGCCCTGACGACCCGCCGGTTGATCCGACGAGAGCGACCGGCTGCCCGGCTTCGACTTCCTGGCCGACTGTGACGAGGAACCCGTTGTTGATGATGTGGAGGTGCCTCGAATAGAACGGGCGGCCCGAGGTGTG
>JBDRDQ010000031.1:0-23521 GCA_043820695.1 Gemmatimonadota bacterium
GCCATGACGAGGATGGCGCTGGGGCCGAAGTAGTAGATGGCCACCAGGATGATCGGGGCCAGACTCCCCACCACGTTCCACATGATCTTGGGTGTGGAATCCGGCGACTTCAGATGGGGCGACGCCGTCAGGAGGAGACGCTCCTCAGGCGACAGGCTCATGTCCCGCTCCGTCATGCCGCCGCCTCCTTTCGCCGGAGCCGACCCAGTTGGTACTTAGCCACCCCAAAAATCTGGGATAGGGGGATGTTGGAGGGACAGACGTAGGAGCATGCCCCACAGAGCATGCAGTCCCAAAGGTTGGTCCGATCCACCATCTCCTGGTACTTGGCCGTCTGACCCAGCTTACACATGAGGGACGGGTTAAGGAACATGGGGCAGGCGTCCAGACAGTGGCCGCAGGAGATGCACGGGTACACGGTCCTGGGCCGGGACTCATTCTCGGTCAGGACCACGATCCCTGTGACCCCCTTGGTGACAGGCGCGTCCAGATCCGGCTGGGCGCCCCCCATCATGGGTCCTCCCGAGATGACCTCCGTAACGTTGTCCTTGATCCCTCCGCAGAAGGCCAGGACGTCCCGAATCTTGGTGCCCACCGGGACAAGGAGGTTTCCGGGCTTGTTGACGCCGGGCCCCGTTACGGTCACCACCCGCTCGATGAGCGGAAGCCCAGTTTCGAAGATCTCGGCGATGCAGGCGATGGTTCCGACATTCTGAACCACCGCACCCACATGCATGGGCAGCTTGCCCGAGGGAACTTCCCTCCCCGTCACCGCTTTGATGAGCATCTTCTCGGCCCCCTGGGGATACTTCACGTTGAGGCCGATGACCTCCACGTCCAGGTCCGAGGGAACCGCTTTGGAGAGGATGTCGATGGCGTCAGGCTTGTTCTTCTCCACGCCGATAACGGCCCGCTCCACTCCCAGGGCCTTCATCAT
Organism: Gemmatimonadota bacterium; assembly: GCA_043820695.1. Lineage (GTDB taxonomy): Bacteria > Gemmatimonadota > Gemmatimonadetes > Longimicrobiales > Gaopeijiaceae > JABDNZ01. The sequence goes on from JBDRDQ010000031.1 coordinate 938, forward strand.
GATCCGGACCCCGTACATCACTCGCTTCGGGTACTCCACCATGGTCCGGTGGTCCGTGGTGAGGAAGGGTTCGCACTCGGCTCCGTTGATGATGAGGACCTCCACGGGAACGTCCTTGGGAGGAAGGAGCTTCACATGCGTGGGAAAGGCGGCGCCACCCAATCCTACTACCCCTCCCATTTGGACCGCCCCCACCACCTGCTTCGGGTCCAGCCCTTCCCACCGGGGGATGACCCGGGGCCGGGGAATCTGGGGAGAGAACTTCTCCACCTTGATCCGCACCGCTTCGGCCATGCTTCCGTCAGGATGCGGCCACCACCCGATTCCCGCCACCGTGCCGGCAGAGGAAGAGTGGATAGGCACCGACACAAAGCCGTCCGCCTCAGCGATCTTGTCCCCCCGTTCCACCCGGTCCCCCACCTTCACCAGGAGCCGGGCAGGCTTACCCGCATGTTGCCGGAGGGGGAGAACGATCTCCTCCGGGAATGGCATTCGCCGGATGGGAATCCCGCTGGTCTGGTCCTTATGCTCCGGCGGATGTACGCCGTGACTGAAGGTCAGCTTATCCCACATTTCAATAGGAGCCTGTCCGGGGCATCGGAAGAGCCATCAGAGGCAAAGCTGATGACCCGGATAGGCCACTCCTATCCGTTGAAGGGCTTGGCCCGTTCGATCCACTTCTCCAGATCCCGCTCTCTGGGATTCAGCGGGGTTCCGGGGTGGATGATCTTCGCGGTACAACGCTCTGCCGCCTGGACGATCTCTGCAAAGGTCCCGGCTTTCACATCCTTGAAGTACGCCTGCTTGTTCTCGTTGTAGGCGAACATCTTCTTGTTGAGGTTGGTGCACTCGTTACAGGTAGTGCACCGGGCCGTCTCGATGTACGGCTCCAAGACGAGGTCGCCGTCGTCCTCTTCGGTCGCCGGAGCCGCAGCCACCGCTCCAGGCGCCGCCGCCGTGGGTGCAGCAGCGGCCGGACGGGCTGCAGCAGGGGCGCCGGTAGGCGCCGAAACCAAAGCCTCGGCCTCAGGCGTCAGAGTGATGGGAGAAAGCCCTGGCGTGGACGCCGCCCGGGAGAGGATGTCGCCGACCGTGTCCCTTCCACCGGAGGACGAGCGGATGAGGCCTTCCGCAAGGCGCCGGGCGATGATCTGGGGATAGGTGGCCTTCAGCTCGGCGATCTTACCTTCGTATTCCGCCCGAATCTCCGCCGCCTTCTGCTCGAAGTCGTCTTCCATTTGGTACGCGATCTGATCGCGAACCGCCGGAGCCACCTTGTAACCTGCCAGCTCCCGAAGCTGATCCCAGAAGAGGAGGCGGTCCTCGGCAAGAGCAACCATTTCGATGGAACAAGCCATTCGGTCCAGACTTCCGTCGCTCCCGAGGAGGTTGATAAAGGGGGTCTTACCCACTCGATCTTCCAGAGCCAGCTTTACCAACTCGTGGAAGGGGACCTGGTCGTCATTCCGGTCGTCCCTCTTGAGCTTCTTGAAATGCTTCTTGAAGCGGTTCTCGGTAGCGGCCCAGTCGGCGATGGTGAGGGGAAGCTCCAGAAGCTGCTCGGCCCCGTCGGCATCGGTATACCTCAGCTCGTACGTGGGCCAGTCTTCGTCGATCTCCGGGTTTCCGTTCAGGTCCACGCATTCGGCCCAGCTGTCACCGGCCGTGGGATCATAGATCATGAAGGGGAAGGCACGGCTCTCCAAGGCCAGCCGGGCAGCGTGTGGAGACAGCTCATCCGCCAGTCCATGCTCAACTGGACAGGGCGTGTAAAGGTTGAAGACCGCCGGTCCCTTGTAGTTGAGACCCTTGATGATCCCTGCGATCATGTGGGCCGGCGAGGCCTGGGAGGTCTGGAGGACGAAGGCGCCCCGATGGGCGAGGGCAATAAGGGCCATCTCCTTCCGGGTCTCTTCCTTCCCGTGTTGAGCGGTGCCGTAGGCCGACATGTCGGCCACCTGACCCGTGAACCCGGAGGTACAAGCCTGGCCACCCGTATTGGAGTAGACCTGTGTGTCCAGGACCACCACACGGATGGGTTTTCCGGAGGCCAGCAGACGGGAGACGTTCTGGAAGCCGATATCCAGCATGGCTCCGTCGCCACCCATGGCCAGGATGGGAGGACAGAGGTTGAACTCCTCGTCGGTGAACTGCCTCCAGTCGAATTGGACGAAGGCCTCTTCGTGCACGGCCTCGTCGTATTCGTCGTTGACGAGGAGTTCCGCCTTGCGGACGGCCATGAAGTTGTCACCCATCTTCCGCATATGCCCCTCGAAGATGCCGATGGCGATCGAGGGCGCATCCTGGAAGAGGTGGTTGACCCAGGGGAAGGGATAGGGGTTGTACGGGTAGGTGCTTCCCCAGACCGACGAGCAGCCGGTGCTGTTGGTCATGGCCATGCGGGAACGGCCGGTACCACCGGGTCCTTCGGTGTACCGCCAGCGGAGCTCCTTCAGCTCCTTCATGGATTTGTGATACCGCTGGATAAGGACTTCCTTCTCCGGGTCGATGGCCAGTTCGGCGTGACCCCCCTTCACCACGGTGTCCAGATCCAGGTCGGCGTCCGCCGCCAGCAGGGTTCGGATCTTCTGGTCCAGGTTGCTGACAAGGGTGTCCAGCTTCTTCACCAAGGTCTCCACCCGGGGCTGCATGAGCCCCTCGATGGTAGAGACGAGAAGGTGAACCGCCGTCTTCTCACCGCATCCCATGCAGGCACCGTCCCCGCCAGCCATGGTCCGGTAATTCGCCTTTTTCAGGAGCAGAGTGGGGAGAATGCCGATACCGTGCTCGAGATCGGAGATGTTGACGTAGCGATTGTCCGTGTCGGGAAGTCGTTCCCACATCTTCCAGTTCCGCCGGAGCTTGTCGACGATCTCCTCGTCCTGCTTGACGGTGATGAGCGCATGCTCGGGGCAGACCTCGACGCAGATGTTACAGCCCTTGCAGGCTTCCGGGTTCACGGTGATGGAGAGAAGACCCCCGGTTCCCTTCTCCTTGTTCTCAGGGAGATCGAAGAAAGGCGTCGTCTTGGCCAACGGGAAATCGGCCACCACTGAGTAGACGGCGGCAAACTGCTTGTCCACCGCCGCTCTGCGCTCGGCGTCCCACCCCAGCTTATCCAGGATGGTCTTGTAAGCCTGGGAGAGAATGTCGGCGAAGTTGTGGAAGGGAACCCCCTTCAGGAGCTTGTGGGCTTCCTTGGCCACGTTCTTCGAGATGGACATGAACTGGTCCAACGTGTTCCCGTTCATGGCCGTCAGGATGGCGGCGTCCAGAACCTGCTCGGTAGTGTTCACCACCCCGGGGATGGCCGCGTCGGGGCACTGCACCCAGCACTGGCTGCACCCGGTGCACTTCTCGGCGATGAAGTCCGGGACCTCGAACCGGATGTTCGTCATGTCCCGGACCACGCTCGTGGAGGCCGGGATGGTGCTGATGGCAGCAAAGGGATCGGCGATCCCATCCTGGCCGGTGGAAGCGCAGAAGGAGCAGACCTGCTCCCAGAACCGACCCTGATTGCCGATGCCCCACTGCTGGTTGCCAGCGTCCAGGAAGGATGGGATGGCCCCCACCCCGCCCTCAGCGCCGATGACCTCCTTTACGGCCGTGGCCACAGGAACCTCGAACAACTCGTCGTAGCCGCGGCGGATAACCCGAACGTTATCCTCTACCACCGCCTGGCCGAGCTTCCCGAACTTCTTGTTCATCTGGTCCAGAATCCCCGCGAAGAGCGTCTCCTCGGTGAGGTTCTCCTGCTCCAAGAGACGGGAGGCTTTAAAGAAGGCGCCCATAAACGCCGCACCTTGCATCCGATAGCGAAGGTCCGGGTTTCCGGCTTCTTCGGCGGCGATCTTGAATCCGTCCACGCCGTAGACCCTGATGTTCTTTCGGCGAATCGTCTCCTGCCCTCCGGCCGGAAGGGAGTCCCAGAGCTCCTCGGGCGTCATCTCGCTCTGGATGATGAGGGTCCCGCCCTCCTTCATTCCCGCCAACGGATTGGTGCTCTTGTAGACGTTGGGATCCGGTGCAAGCACCACGTCCACAAACTGGAGCTCACCGTTGAGCTGGATCTTCCCATGAGCCAGCGTCGCGTAGAAGCTGGTGGGCTGCCCCTTCTTCTCCGAGCCGTACTTGGGATTGGCCTGGATCTCCAGACCCGCCAGCTCGAAGGCGGTCATGGCCAGGTTCTTACCCGTCGTGATGGCGCCCCACCCGCCGATGGAATGGATCCGGATGGAGATGGCGCCCTTGGGCATAAGGTCCAGGATACCCGTGGGCTCAAGAGTCAAATCGGCCAGGTGAGGATAGGATTCCAGGAGCTCTTCCTGCCAGAGCTGGAGCTTCGGGTACTGGGTTCCCTTTCGTATGAAGTCCAGCCCCAGGTAATACAACCGCTGCTTCTTCCCGTCCGGGAGCATGTTGTTGACGGCGGCGATGAGATCCCCAGGCTGGAGATCCCGGCTTCCCATTCCGAAGCACCCCGAGTAGAAGTCGGGGACCTCGTCGGGGCGAATCTCCGCCACGCCCGCATAGGGGGTCGTGCTACCGGAAGACCGGAAGTTCTCTACACCCTTACCCATGGCCGCCCGAATCTCCCTGAGGAGAGGGGGATCCACTGCCAGAGGTTGGTCCAACCGCTCCAGGACGGCGACGCCATTTTTCCCCTTGAGGAGTCTCGTGATGAGGTCCGCAGGGAAGGGCCGGAACATGGTGAGGTTCAGCACACCCACCTTCAGGCCCTGGGTCCGGAGGTGATCTGCTACGGCTTCACAATTGGATACCACCGAGCCCTGTCCCAGAAGGACGTACTCGGCGTCGTCCATGAGATACCCAGTGGCCCGGGTGTACCTGCGACCTGTGAGCTCGTAGTACTCCTCCATGGCCTGGTCCGTGAGGCCAGCTACATGGTCGAAGTAAAAAGGCCGCTGGGCCGCCACACCCTGGGCGTAGGAGTCCTGGTTCTGGACTACTCCAATCATGGCCGGATAGTCCAGGTCGTACATCTCCGGAATCCTGCGCCGCTTTTCACCAAAAACCATCCTCTGCGCAGGCGTCGGAGACTCGATGATGTCCGCGGGGTCCCCCAGGAACTCCTTAATGAGTTCCCGCTCCGGCAGCCGGATGGACTCGATGACGTGGCTGGTGAGGAAGCCGTCCTGAGCTACGATGGCCGGGTTCAGGGAAAGCTCCGCTACCCGGTGCCCTATGAGGTTCAGGTCCGCCACTTCCTGAACATTCTTGCCGAAGAGTTGGAAAAACCCTGTGTCGTCCACGGCATGGTAGTCGTCATGCCCGGCGTGAATATTCAGGCCCTGCTTCGTCATGGCCCTGGCCGCCACGTTCAGCACGTACGTCAACCGCTTCCCGACGGCGGCGTAGAGGGACTCGTGCATGTAGGCGATGCCCTGGCCGCTGGAGAAGTTCGTGGCCCGGAGACCCACCATACTCATTCCCGCCGTCACCGCGGCCGCGGCATGCTCACCCTCAGGCTCAAAGAAGAGGAGCCTCCGGCCATTGACGTTGGTGTGGCCGGCCGCCACGGCCATGGCCCACCCCTCACCCATCTGTGTCGAAGGGGTGATGGGATAGGCGCCCGCCGCCTCGCTGGCATGGGTCTCACACCAGACGACGGCCTCACTGCCGTCCATGGCTTCGGGGGTTCCTGGGTATTTAAAGGACTTCTGTCCCTCGTTGCTCTTCGGGCTGGTCATCCTGCTTCGCTCCCTGCGAGTTCGCGTATGGAGGCAAACTGAGCCCCCTCCACCCAAATGATGGCCCCGGTGGGGCAACGGGCAGTGGCTTCAGGGTTGGCTGTCTCGACCCTATCGTAGTCGATGACGGCCAGGCCGTTAATGATCTCTATGAGGCCCGGTGCGGCATCCTGAACACACCGGGCACAGGCGGTACAGGCGACGGCGCAGGCCTCTTCCGCTTCGTCGCCATCCAACAGATTCTTGCACTGGACAATGAGCTTGTGGTCCAGAGGCATGATGACGAAAAGATCCAGGGGACAGGCATCCACACAGTCCCCGCAGGAGGTGCACAATTCCGGGTCCACCACTGGAAGCCCGAAGGGATTCATGGTGATGGCGTCGAAATCGCAGGCCACCGCACAGTCCGACAGGCCCACGCACCCCCAGGTACAACCCTTCCCCCCACCCGTCACCGCCACCGCCGCGCCACAGCTATCCACGCCGTAGTATCTGGCCTTGGACGTGGCTACGTTCGTGCCCCCGGCGCAGAGGAGACGGGCCACCAACTTGTTGGCCTCGCCAGCCGTCACGCCCAGGAGGACCGCCACATCTTCGCGGTCCTCGGCTCCCATGACGGTGCATCCGGCGGGGGCCACCTCACCCTTTACCGCGGCCTCGGCGAAAGCTCTGCACCCTGCCAGGCCGCAGGCTCCGCAGTTCGCCCCGGGGAGGACCTCTTCGACCGCGTCGATTCGGGGGTCTTCCCATACCTTCAGCTTGGCGTTGGCCAGGGCGATGAGGGTCCCGAAGGTGAGGCCCACCCCACCCAGAATGACCACGGATGTCAGGATCAGCGTAAAGTCCATTCCGTCCCTATCCCCTGCTCTCCGTCACTGGAATCCGGTCCTCGTCACGAAGGACGGCTCCTGTCTCAGACAGCTGAAAAATTGGCCTGGTGGATGAGCCAGGAAGCCAACTGGCCGGCTTCGTCCACGACCGGCGCCCCATTCCCAGCCTCCGAAGAAACCACCGCAACCGCCTCGACACTGGCCGTCAAGGATGCCAACTGCCTCAGCTCTTCCACCTGTTGGAAGGCCGAGATGGCTCCTAATGCTCTCCTGGGCTCCTGCTCTGGCAGGTACTTCACCTCCAGCCGCCCATTCAGGCCCTTCCCCCTACCCGGGAGGTGGCTGAACTTCGCGGCCCCCGCCGGCATGAGGGCGGCCACACCCGGCCCCGGTGAGGCGGCCAACGCCGCCAACTCTGCCGGATCATCCGTCTGAATCACCGTGACCCCGGGTGTGATGAGACGAACCAGGGGCGCCGGAGCCGCCGGGCCATTCACGACCAGGACGATTTTCTGGGATCCTTCCAGCAACTCACCCAACGACGCCGCCCTCAGGTCCTGCCCCTCAACCTCGATGACAATGGGCGGGGAACACGCACGTTCGGCCTTGTTCCACAGGTTGGGGGGGAACCGTTCCAGGGCATCTTCCACACCTTCCGGGTTCGCTAGATCGTGAAGGGCCCACTCCACCGAACGGGCGGCGCCGAATGCGACCCCAACCTTTCCGAGAGCGGAAAAAAGGGTGCCTCGCAGATACCCGTCCAGGGGAACCTTGGCCGTGAAGACCCCGTTCCCGGCTTTTTTCAATTGGACGAGGGCCTCGTAAGCAGCCTGAATCCGGGCTCGCTTGCCTTCGTCCATTCTCTGGTTGGCCCCAACGAAGGGGGCCAAACGGTCCAGATCGATCCTCCCCGCCGCGAAGGGACCCAGCTCGTGGGCCAGCTTCACTTGCGGGTTCTCATTGGCCCCACGCTCCCGCTCCAGAATCCCCCTGACTTCCTCCGCAGACATGGCGACAGAGGAAGTGAAGAATTCTCTCGCGGCCGAGAGGGCATCCAGAGACTGGGCAATCCGTTCGTCAGACGGCATAGCGGTCGAACTCCTCTTCCAGGACGCTCAGCTTCTCCTCAGCCGTGAGGGTGGGCAGCTGCCGTGTCTCCTCGTAGCGCGGCCGGGATTCATCCCGGAAATAAATCCCAAGGCGGACCTTGGTCTGATCCTCGGCGAACCGACGGGCAGCATCGATATCCGAGGGGTCATGATAGGTCCGATGGTTATAGATCCCCACCAGATCCTTGGCCTCGATCCCGTCAGGATGCACAAGAAGTTCAATCTTCTGCGGGTCCGTGATCGCTTCTTCGAAATGCTTGGGCAGATAAGCCGGACACCGCTGGAGAATCCGAACGAAGGAGAAGCCCTTGTGATGATAGGCGGCCTTCAGGGTGGCGTAGAGATGGGCCGGGACCCACTCGGCCGTCTGCGCCAAGAAGGAGGCGTTTGATACACCCAGCGTCGCCCCCAGGGGGTTCATGGGTGGAAGCCAACTCCCCTGGGGCTGGGTGTTGCTCTTGACGCCCTGGGGGGTGGTTGGAGAGGTCTGCATCTTGGTCAGACCGTAGATGTTGTTGTCCAGGAGAAGGACCGTCATATCCACGTTGTACCGGATGGCGTGAATCCAGTGTCCGGCGCCGATGGATACGCAGTCCCCATCCCCCATGACGGTGAACACCTTCAGGTCGGGCCTATGGAGCTTGATGCCCGTGGAGACGGGAAGGGCCCGGCCATGGATCCCATGAAACCCGTAAGTCTTCATGTAATGAGGGAATCGACTGGAGCAGCCGATCCCCGAAACGAAGACCGTGTCCTCGGGTTTGAGCTGTTCTTCCGTCAGAAGGCGCTGGACAGACGTGAGGACCGAGTGGTCGCCACAACCCGGACACCACCGGGCCAGGGCACCCTCATAGTCACCCATTTTGAATTCGCGGTCGTCCTCCTCCGCGAGGTGGAGAAGGGAACAAGCGCTGCTCACAAGGCACCTCCTTCTGGCGTCTTCTCTCGGATCGCGTTCAGAATGTCCCCAGGCTTCAGGGGCTCTCCCAGCACCCGGGTCCAGCAATCCACGTCTACTAGGGTGGCTGCCCTGAGAATCAGAGCCAGCTGTCCATACCGCCGGTTCTCTTCAGTGATGTAAGGTTGTCCCAGCTCATCGGAGTAATTGATCTCCACCGTGATGACCTTCTTGAAACGGCCGAAGATCTCTTTGAGCCCCGGCTCCAAGGGTGAAAGGAAGGTGAGGTGGAGGTTCGAGACCAAGAGCCCTTCGTCATGGGCCCTCTCCACTGCCTCCTCGATGGCCCCCTTCGTGCTCCCCCAACCCACCACCAACAGATCACCCTCTTCAGGGCCATTGACCTTGGGCGGCTGCAATGTGGACTGGAACACGGCCATTTTCCGGCTCCGCATCGTCATGCTCCGCTGCACCACATCGGTGGTGTAAGCCACCTTGCTGCCCTCATCGTGGGCCAGACTCGTAAGAGTGTGCACTCCTCCGGGTGTTCCGGGGATAAAGCGCCTGGAAAGCCCTGTCTGCGGATCCCAATCATAGGGCCTGAGACCCTTTGGGATGGCTGAGAGGTCCGGCGGAGGTGAAACCCAAGACGGATCCAGCTTCGGGCGGGGGAAGGGCGACACCCCCGTGGCCAGATTCGCATCCGTGAGGATCATGACCACGCAACGGAAGGCCTCAGCGATCTTCCGGGCCGTGATCATGGAGTAGAAGCACTCCTCGATGGTAGCCACCGACATGACCACGTGGGGGGCATCTCCCGGCTGGCCCCAGATGGCTGCCAGGAGGTCCGACTGCTCCACCTTGGTGGGGAGGCCGGTGCTGGGCCCACCGCGTTGAACGTCAACCAACACCAACGGAATCTCCGTCATGATGGCCATACCGATAAACTCGGTCTTCAAGGCCAGTCCTGGACCGGAGGTGATGGTGAAGGCGCACTTCCCGGCCCAGGAGGCACCGATGGCCACCCCGGCCGCCGCGATCTCGTCCTCCGCCTGGTGAAGGAGCCCCCCGAACCTGAGGAAAATCTCACCCAGATGGTGGGACACGGACGTGGCGGGGGTGATGGGGTACATGGCCGCCAGATCCATCCCGGACGCCACACCACCCATTGCGATGGCCTCGTTCCCGTTCATCACCACGTGCGGGCGGTTGTCCCCTGTAGGTGCCACGGCATACCCGAACCCGAGGTTCTCCGTAGCCCAACTGAAGCCCGCGTTGAGGAGTTCCACGTTCCGGTCAGTGACGCTCTGTGACTTCGTCCGGAAGGCATGCGCGATCTGTTCCGCGGCCAGCTCCAGGTCACGATCGTAGATGTAACAGAGGAGCCCAAGCACCCACATGTTCTTACCCCGCTTGGGGTTGTCTACGATCTTGAGGCACTCCTCCTCCATGGGGACCTCGATAACCCGGTAGTTCCGGTCCGAGATCTCTTCCATGGCGTCCACCCACTCCTGCCGGATGTCCTCGTCGTTGTGGTCCTTCCACATGTTCTCGATGAGGATGACGGCGTCGTCCTCCAGTGCGTCGAGGCGGTGCCGAGCCAGAAGAACTTGCTCGTTCAACGCGACGATGACACTGGATCGGTCTCCCCAGTTCGTCACAGGAATGGACCCGATCCGGATTCTGTTCCCGCTGGCCCCGGCGGGGAGCCGGGGAGGCGGCTGGATCTCGGCGGGAATGATCTCCACCGTCCAGACTCCATTCCCCATTTTTGCGGAAACCGAGCCAAAAATCTGAGCACACTTCTGGGCACCTTCCCCGGGATCGGAGACGATCTCCACTGTGCACAGCTTCGCTCGGGTGACCTGCCTGCCCTTTGGCGAGCCCTTTTCCTCAGAGGCGTCGGCCCCAACCACGGGGAGCTTCGTCTCCATGATCCACCTTTTTGGTCTCGGTAAGCATGCCCCCGGAATCCGAGCGGAGTCCGGGGGCGGACAACCCCACCGCCCCCTTTGCTTATTTCGTGCCAACGAATAGAAAGGCACCCGGATCTGTAAACAAGAGATGATTTGGTGGGAATTGGGGCGGTGGCGGGGACCAAAAGAAGAGGAATTTCAAAAGGGGGTTAGTCGCGGTATTAACCCGGGAGACAAATTGTCCACTTATCGGACCGGGGAGAAAGCCGTTCGCCCCCCCTCCATTCAGGTACCGCATGAAGAAACCCGGATTGGCGGCTCGGGGTCTGGAGCCTATTCTTCTTAGAGCCCCTCTCCGTATTTGGGGAACCGCGCTACCGAGTTAGGCTCCTACGGTGGATGGCGGTCCGCGGTCCGCGGTCCACAGGGTTCGGCAGCCTTCTGATTGGGAGATCCCATTGAGACGTCCAGACGCGTGCAAAGCCTTCGCCCCCGGCTCCATTGGAAACCTGGCCTGCGGCTTCGACGTTCTGGGCTTGGCTCTCGAGGGCCCCGGGGATGAGGTGATCGCCCGAAGGGTTCCTGAGCCCGGGCTACGAATCACCTCCATCCGTGGGGACGGAGGCCGGCTATCCCGGGAGGTTGGCAGGAACACCGCCGGCGCAGCGGTCAGGGCCCTCCTGGCCGACATGGACATTCGTGGGGGGGTAGAGCTGGAGCTCCACAAGGGCCTTCCTCTAGCGGGCGGCATGGGAGGAAGCGCCGCCAGCGCTGTGGCAGCGGTCGTGGCGGTGAACGAGCTTCTCGGCTCCGGCTTGGGCACGGATGCCCTCCTGCAGCATGCCCTGGTGGGGGAGACCGAGGCCGCAGGCGCACCCAGCCCCGACAACGCGGCCGCCTCTCTCCTCGGCGGCCTGGTCCTGGTTCCCTCCTGGAAACCTCTCCGGGCCATCCCGTTGGAGGTGCCCCGGGATCTCACCGTCGTCCACGTTCACCCGCATATGGAGGTGGAAACACACGGCGCTCGGAAAGTCCTGGGGGATCAGGTCCGCCTCGCCGATGCCATCGCTCAATGGGGGAACACCGCCGCTCTGGTGGCCGGTCTGTTCCGGGAAGACTGGGAGATCATCGCCCGATCCGTGGAGGATCGGGTGGCCGAACCCCTCCGATCCCCGGCCGTGCCGGGCTTTCGGGAGGTCAAGGAAGCCGCATTGAATGCCGGCGCCTTGGCGGCCAGCCTCTCCGGAAGCGGCCCGTCCCTCTTCGCTTTGTGCAGGAGCCGAGAGCGGGCCCACGCCGTGGGGGAGCGTATGGTCAGGGCATTCCGGACCGCCGCAGGCCTCGAAGCGGATCTCATCATCTCCCCCGGCCGGGCGCCGGGCGCCCGAATCCTCTCTCCCTGAGCTCTCTCCCTGAGCTCTTTCCCCTAATCTCTTTGGCCCGATCCCCCATGGACTTCATCAGCACTCGCGGCCGCACACCGCCGACGCCCCTCAGGGAGGCCGTTCTTCGCGGCCTCGCGCCTGATGGAGGCCTCTACATGCCCCAGGATCGGCCAACGCTGACTCACGCAACCATGTCAGGGCTGGCCGAAAGGAGCTGGCCCGATATCGCGTCGGAGGTGGCCCGCACCCTCCTTTCGGAAGCCTTGGACCCCTCCACGCTGGATGCCCTCACGGCCGACGCGCTGAACTTTCCCGTCCCCCTGGTCCAGCTAAGGGAACGGATCTACCTCCTTGAGCTCTTCAGAGGCCCCACGCTGGCCTTCAAGGACGTGGGCGCCCGCTTCATGGCCCGGCTCCTGGCCCATTTCCGGCAGGCGGCGGACTCCCCCCTCACGGTACTGACCGCCACATCGGGGGATACCGGCGGCGCGGTCGCTCATGCCTTTTGGGGGCTCCCGGATATCAGGGTTGTGGTCCTCTTCCCAGACGGTAAGGTGACCCCCCGGCAGGAACGTCAGTTTTCCACCCTTGGGGGCAACGTCACCGCCGTCGCCGTCCAGGGCGATTTCGACGATTGTCAGAGGATGGCCAAAGAGGCCTTTCAGGAGCAGGCACGCCTTGGGAGGCGAACCCTGACCTCGGCCAACTCCATCAACGTTGGGCGATTCCTCCCCCAAACCACCTATTTCTTTGAGGTTTGGGCCCGTTTACAGGCTCGATCAGAAAACAGAACGCGAATTCTATTTTCTGTGCCCTCCGGGAATTTGGGGAATCTGGCTGCCGGTCTTTTGGCAAAAACCATGGGCCTTTCGGACGTTTCCTTCCTGGCGGCCACCAACCTGAACGATGGGGTCCCGGAATTCCTCCGGACCGGCCGTTTCCTCCCTCGCCCCTCCACCCCGACCCTTTCCACGGCCATGGACGTAGGTGACCCGAGCAACCTGGACAGGATCGTTCACCTCTATGGGGGAAGCCTGGATGGTCTGCGGAGGGACCTGGTGGGACACAAGGTGACGGACGCCGAAACCATGAGCTGCATCCGGCGGATCCATCAGGAAACCGGTTACATCCTGGACCCCCATTCCGCCGTGGGATTTGCCGCCATGGAAAGGGAGTTGGCGAGCCGGCCGGACGTCACGGGCGTCCTCCTCGCCACGGCCCATCCGGCCAAGTTCGCCGAGGTCGTGGAACCGGCCATCGGCCAGACACTCCCGGTTCCCCCGGAGCTTGCCCGGTGCATGGAGGGGGAGCGCAGAGTGATCCCGGTTGAGCCTCGCTTGGATGCGTTGAGGGAAGTCCTTTAGGGACAGGGCTCCCCTACCGGGGAAAGGCCCCTAAACCAACCAGGTCACCAACTGATTGGCCGCAAACGCCCCCACGTAGGCCAGCACTCCCATGTAGGTGAATTGGAGGATGGGGATCTTCCACCCCCCGGTTTCTCGCCGGACCATGGCTACCGTGGACATGCATTGCATGGCGAAGGCGAAGAAGACCAGAAGGGCCACTGCCCCTCCGAGAGAAAGGTCCTGTCGCAGGGCCTCTTGAAGCCCCAGCGAGGTTTCGTCCCCATCGATCCCGTGGAGGGTACCCAACGTCCCCACGATGACCTCCCGGGCGGCGATAGAGGTCACAAGCCCCACTCCGATCTTCCAGTCGAAGCCCAAAGGCTCGATGATGGGCTCGATGGTCCGGCCCAGGGTTCCGGCCAGGCTGTCGCCTATCTCAGGAGCCTGTCCGTTTGCCAGAGGAAGGTGGGCCAGGATCCAAAGAGCCACGGACACCCCCAGAATCACCGTTCCTGCTCGCCGGAGGAAGATCTTCGAACGATCCAGAAGGCGGAGTCCCAGGGATTTGAAGGTGGGCCAGCGATACGTGGGAAGCTCCATGACGAATGGAGTGCGTTCGCTCTTCAGGACGGTGGACTTCAGGATCAGGGCCGTCACCAATGCCGCAATGAATCCCAGGAGATACATCCCAAGCAGGGCCCCGGCTCGAATCCCAAGGAACGGCCCGAGAAGGGCCCCGCTGGGAAGGAAGGCCGCGATGATCAGGATGTAGACGGGGAGCCGTGCCGCACAGGTCATGAAGGGCGCGATGAGGATGGTGGCGAGCCGATCCCTTTTGTTCTCGATGGTCCGGGTGGCCATGATGGCCGGCACGGCACAGGCATAGGCCGACAGAAGGGGGATGAACGATTTTCCCTGTAGCCCGACCTTCGCCATCGTCCTGTCGGCGATGACCGCGGCGCGGGCCAGGTAGCCTGAATCCTCGAGGATGCCAATAAAGAGGAAGAGCAGGAGAATCTGGGGAAGGAACACCAGGACCGACCCAACCCCACCCCAGATCCCCTCCACCAGAAGGTCTTTCACCGCGGAATCCGGCAGCGTCGCTTTGAGGAACCCTCCCGACCCCGTTACCAGCGCCTCCACCCCGTTCATGAAGGGTATGGCGCCATAAAAAATGGTCTGGAAAACGCCCACCACCACCAACATGAACACTACCGGCCCGAGCCAGGGGTGGAGGAAGACCGAATCGAGGCGCCGAGTCCAGATTGGCGCTACCGGCGGCCGGTAGGCCGAGTCGGCAGCAACCTGGCCAGCCCACTGCCTGCAGGACGGCGGACTCTGAAGCACGGGGAGCCCGATGGGTACGGGCCGCTTGAAGGTGCTCTCGAGGAACTGAGAGATGCCCTCGAGTCCCTCGCCCTTGGCCGCACTCACCAGAACGACCGGGGTGCCCAGGCGTTCAGAAAGAGCTTCCACATCTACGTCCCCACCCCTCTGCCGTAGCTCGTCGGCCATGTTGAGGACGATCAGGATGGGTTTTTCGAGGGCCAGCATGGGCGCGGCCAGAACCAGATGCCTACCCAGGTTGGTGGAATCCAGGACCAGAAGGATGGCGTCGGGCACGCAGACGTGAGGCATTTTTCCGCGGAGCAGATCGTCGGTGATCCGCTCATCTTCGGACCGGGGATTCAGGCTATACGTGCCTGGAAGGTCCAGGATCTCCAGCTCTTTTCCGCTGGAGAGGCGCACGGTTCCATGGTGCCTTTCCACCGTGACACCTGGGAAATTTGCGGTCTTCTGACGAAGGCCGGTAAGGCGGTTGAAGAGGGTGGACTTCCCGCAGTTTGGCGGGCCCACCAGGGCAACCGTAGCCGCCGGCGCTCCGAATTTGTAGGGTCCCGAAGGGGTTTCCAGGAGGGTGCTTTCCGGCGGGGGAGGGCTCATTCCGGAAATCGAAGAAGGAGGTGCTGGGTGGTCTCCCGCCGGAGGGCGATCTCGCTGCCATCCACTCGGTAGACCCGAGGATCTCCTCCAGGGGCCGCCCGGCCGGCCACGACGGTGGTTCCCGGTATGAACCCCAGCTCCATGAGGCGAAGGGCGACATCCTCAGGGAGGTCCAGGGAATCGACCACGCCCGACTCGCCGTCCCGGAGATCGGCGAGGGTCAGGGGCGCGTTTCTAGCCCAGCGGCGGCGGCGGCGACGGCGTCGGCCCCAGCCCCAACCTCTTCCTCCGAACCAGCCTCCGGACCGCATCAGGCGATTACCCTCGTTGAGGACCATTTTCATCCCCAAACAATCTCGAAACAACGCTCAGACGGGTCAAGGACGTGCAGGCGGGCTCCTGATCCGAGTCCGCCTCCCATTTCAGGAGCAGCCTCCTATGGCCAACGGGCCATGTTCACGCCATTCTTTCGAAGGGTATTCCTGTGAATCCAAGATTGAGAGAACGGTTATGGATCTGGCTCGCTTTCCTCGGCGCCGATACACGGAGGGGTGGACCCCTCTGGAGCACCTTCCCCTCCTCACCCAGTACATGGGTGGACCCCACATCTTCATCAAACGAGACGACCTGCTCGGTCTGACGGCTGGGGGCAACAAGACCCGGAAGCTGGAATTTCTGGTGGCCGACGCCCTCAAAAAGGGTGCGGACACACTCATCACCGTTGGAGCCGTCCAATCCAACCATTGCCGCCTCACCCTGGCGGCGGCCGTGAAAGAGGGCATGAAGTGCCGGTTGGTTTTGGAACAGCGGGTGCCGGATTCCTACGACTACGACGCGAGCGGAAACAATTTCCTCTTCCGGCTCCTCGGGGTTGAGAAGACAACGGTTGTGGATCTTGGAACCGACCTGGGCGCCGCGATGCAAGCCGAGGCCGACGAGCTGGCTGCCGAGGGACGGAAGGGATACGTGATCCCCGGAGGGGGGTCGAACCCCATCGGCGCACTGGGCTACGTCGCATGCGCTCAAGAGTTCCTCGCCCAGGCCTTCGACAAGAATATCCCCTTCGACCACTTCGTATGCGCCAGCGGGAGCGGCGGTACCCATGCTGGGATTCTGGTTGGGTTGCAGGCCATGGGGAGCAAGATCCCGGTAACGGGTATCAGCGTTCGGCGCCCCGTGCCTGAGCAGGAAGGCCTCATTGGCGGGTTGGCAATCCAGACCCGTGAGTTCCTGGGGCTTCCGGCGGAAATCGGCGAAGGAGAGCTCAAGATCTTCGACGATTACGTGGGTCCGGGATACTCCATTCCCACCGAGGAGATGGCGGAGGCGGTAAGGATCTTCGCCCGTAAAGAGGGGATCCTCCTGGATCCGGTTTACACGGGGAAGGCAGCGGCTGGTCTACTGGATCTCATTCAGAAGGGGCATTTCAAGAAGGGGGAGAAGGTCGTCTTCCTCCACACGGGCGGCGCCCCCGGACTGTACGCCTACCAGGATGTAATCCTGGATTGAGGGTGAGTTCAGACCGGCGCGGCGAGCGCCGGCCTTAGTCCGGTTCGTCCGCAGGAAGCGCCGGCCTCAGTCCAGCTCAGCATCTGCTTTGAGCAGAGCCCCAAGAAGTACATTGGCTCCCGCCTCGATGTCCTCGGGGCGGGAGTACTCTTCCGGGTGGTGACTGAGCCCTCCCACACTAGGGATGAACACCATTCCCATGGGTGCGAAATGGGCCACGGCCTGCGCATCGTGCCCGGCGCCGCTGGGCATCCGCCTGTGGGTCAGCTCAAGTTCGTCCGCCGCCGACTCCACCCAACGCCTGAACCGCTCATCGGTTGGCGCCGCGCCGCTGAGGTAGAACTCGTTCAGGTCGATGGGCGTCCCATTCTCCGCGCCTATGGCCTCGGCTTCCTGCCCGATCCGGTCCATCACTTCCTGAATCCGGTTCATCTCCAGAGCCCGGATCTCGATGCTCAAGGTCACCTCCCCCGGAATCACATTCGGTGCCCCGGGGCTCGCCTGGATCCTCCCCACTGTGGCCACCTGGCTTCCCTCGAAGGCCATGGCCGCTCGGTTCACAGCATCCACCAGTCGCGCAGCCCCAAGGAGGGCATCCCGACGCTGACCCATGGGGGTGGTCCCGGCGTGGTTGGCCGCACCGTGAACGATGGCATTCCAGCGACGGATCCCCACGATTCCCTCCACCACCCCAACCTGAATCCCACTCCTTTCCAATACCGCCCCCTGCTCCACGTGAAGTTCCAGGAACCCAGCCACTTCCCCCGGGGGGACTCTGGCTTCATCCAGCCGCGCCGGATCCCCACCGAGACGACGAATACCCTCTCCGATAGTGAAGCCGCTGGCCGACTCCAACTCCAGCTCCTCGGGCTTGAACTCCCCCGCCATGACGCGGCTACCCGTCTTCCCCCCCTCCTCGTTCACGAAAATCACTACCTCCACCGGATGCCGGAGGCGGATTCCCGCTTCCTGGACCGTTCGTACTCCTTCCAGGGCTCCGAGGGTGCCGAGGGGGCCATCGTAGTTCCCTCCGGCCGGGACCGAGTCGAGGTGGGATCCCACCCAGATAGGCGGGAGACCCGGGACCGCCCCCTCCATTCGCCCCAGAATGTTTCCCGCCCGGTCCACCCTGACCTCCAGGCCGGCTCCCTCCATGAGAAACCTGACGTATCGTCGGCCCTCGATATCTGCGTCGCTGAAGGCCACCCGATCGACCCCCCCGTCCTCCCTCGCCCCGAAGCGTGACAGTTCCCGAAGCCACTGCTGAAGACGAGGCCCGTTCACCTGAGGCTGCTGGCGGGAGGCGGCCCCGTAGAAGGAGCTGGAGGCGGCCCCGTAGACGGTCCCGGAGGCGAACCCGGAGACGGCCCCGGACAGGATGTCAGGTCCGATCGCGGAGGCTCCAAGGGCGCCCGCGAGAGCCCGGGAGAATTGTCGTCTGTCCATCATCTTTAGCCTTTCTCCCATTTCCGTCCCATCACCATTTTGGGATTTCGGCCCTTCCACACCCGGAAGGTCGAATTCTCCGCCAAGACCGTTACATCCCGGAAACGCTCGTGGAGGGCCCCTTCCAGGGGGAGCCTCCGCTGAGCGACAAACACCAGCATGCCCTTTGGCCGCAAGAGGGCAGGCGCGCCCCGGACCATCGAGACGATCATCTCAGGATCTTCGGCCTTGCCCCGGTGAAAGGGGGGATTGGAGAAGATGGCGTCGAAGGGGCCGTCTTCAACCGGTGGCAGACCCTCCCGAAGATGGATTCGACTCCCCGGCAGGTTCTCCCGGGCTGCCTCCAGGGCCACTGCGTCCACGTCGACGAGATCCACCTCCACACCGTCCCCCCTCCCCGAGGCTACATACCCGATCACCCCCGAGCCACAGCCGTAGTCCAGTACCCGGGCCCTTGGCGGCAGAGGAGGGAGGGCGTCCAGGAGGAGCCGGGTCC
Source organism: Gemmatimonadota bacterium (assembly GCA_043820695.1). Lineage (GTDB taxonomy): Bacteria > Gemmatimonadota > Gemmatimonadetes > Longimicrobiales > Gaopeijiaceae > JABDNZ01. The sequence goes on from JBDRDQ010000031.1 coordinate 19,528, forward strand.
CATGGTCCAGTCGACCGTGGGCGAAGACACCCGGGAAGGAAACCCAATACGAAGGGAGGTCGGGGTAATCAAGGAAGACTCCGGTCTTCCATTCCTCCAAAGAGGCCCTGAGCCCCGGAAGCCCCGCCCCCGGAGGCTCCGCCTCTCGAACTCCTTTCAGGACGCGGCAATGGCCTCCAATGGCTACCGTCTCCGAATTCGTGAAAAGGTCCCCCAGCGCACCCAGGGCCCCGTGGATGCCCTCATCCTTCGCGCCGTAAACCAGGGCCGAGCCTCTCGGTTGAAGGACGGAAGCCGCTGCGTGGAGGCTCATGGACAACTCGTCCCTCCCTCGGGGGAGACGGAGGGCCACCAGGGCGAAGGGGCCGGCGGGAGGCCAGGCGTCCCCGCCTTTACCGTTCGAGACGCGGCGGCTCCAGGCACTCACCGCACGTCCCGCTGAGGTCAGGGCATTCATCACGTCAGGGAGGGGGTCTTCGACCACCAGGACGGCACCCGAAAGATCCAGTTCGGAGAGATAGCGGAGGAGGAGGCCGGCGGCCCCCTGGTTTCGCCACTCCGGATCACGCCGCTTCGACATTGGATTCTCTACAGTTTCCGCATAGGGACTGCCCGCAGGGAGTCTTCCACCTACAACCCCTCGAGAAGTCGAACGGGGACCGAAACTACCAGGTCGTCGGAACGCAGGAGGTGGAGAGTGAGATCGATTTCTTCTCCCTCGACAAGGGACCTGGTGAGGCCCAGGAGCATGATGTGGACCCCTCCCGGCTTCAGCTCCACCGGCTCCCCGGGCCGGATGTCCAACCCATCGACCCTCTGCATCCTCATCACATCATCCACCATGCGGCTTTCGTGGATCTGCACCGAGGTGGCCGCCGTCGTTTCCCCTCCCGTGAGTCGGTCCGGTTCCCCACCGTCGTTTCGAAGGGTGAGATAGACGGCCGAGTTCGTGCCCGCCTGGCCTTCCTCCACGATCAGAGGCATGGCCCGGGCCCATCCCCCCTCGACATGGATCTCAGGAGGATCCGATCCTCCACCGCCCCCGCAGGACGCGACGAGGACGCAGGACAGGGAGAGAAAAAGAGTGAGAACAAGAGCGCCGCGAATCGAGTTCATGCCACCAACTTCGGTGAACCCTGAGCCCCGTCAATCCCCTCGATCCGGTCCCCGGACCGCGGTACGGCCCCGCCCCAACACGGGAACCGGCTCCTTGGGGGCTGCCTCAAAGGGTTCAACCCGGTAATGTAGGGGAGTCTCCGACTCCGGATTCCTCCGGAAAAAGTCTACTTCAGCAGTGCAGGCCGGACATGACGTCGCCGAACCAGACTTCGATTCCCTCGGCCCGTGGGCTCATCTCCCTCGGGAGCCTCCTCCCGCTTCTCCTACTCCTCTTGGTGCCCTCTGGCCCGCCGGCAGCCGGCCAATCCGCTGGATTGGGTCAGGATCCGACCCGGGCGGGTCGCTTCGACATGGGGAAGATGTGGACCTTCGAGAACGCCCCCATGGATTACTTCACCGAGACCTACGGTTTTCAGGCCGACCAAGCCTGGTTCGACGGCGCACGGCTGGCCGCCCTTCGGATTCCTGGCTGCTCAGCCGCTTTCGTCTCCCCCAACGGCCTGGTGGTGACCAATCACCACTGTGCCCGAGGTGCGGTTGGCCAGGTGACCCGGGAGGGAGAGACCCTTCTCGATGATGGTTTCTACGCGACCTCCCTCGAAGAGGAGCGGCCCATTCCCAACTACTACGTGGACCAGCTCGTCGCTACGGAGGACGTCTCCAATGAGGTTCTCCAGGCGCTGGACCAGGCCGGGCCCGAGGCCGGCCGAGAGGAGGCCCGCCGGGCGGTGATCTCCCTGATCCAGGATCGTATCAGTTCCCGCCATTCGGAAGGCGAGGGCACCGTCAGGGTGGAGGTCACAGCGCTGTACAACGGCGGGCGGTACTCGGCCTACACTTACCGGCGGTTTACCGATGTGAGGATGGTGGCAGCGGCAGAGCTTCAACTGGGCTTCTTCGGAGGGGACCCCGACAACTTCACCTACCCCCGCTACGCCCTGGATTTTTCTTTTCTTCGGGTCTACGGTAGTGATGGGGAACCGCTGAAAACCGATCACTTCTTCACCTGGAGCCAGGAGGGCGTGGAGGAGGGAGACGTGGTCTTCGTCATAGGAAATCCGGGACCGACCAACCGTCTGAATACGGTGGCCCAACTGGAGTTCCAGAGAGACATCTCCGTGGCGGCACAGAAATCATTCCTCGGAAGCAGGCTGGCCATCATGAAGGAGTTCTACCAAACCCACCCCGAAGAGGGGGAAGCCATGGGACTCAGGGACCAGATGTTCAGCCTCTCCAATTCCCTGAAGGCCAACTCAGGCCGCCTGGATGCCTTGGGAGATGCGGTCATCATGGCGCGGAAGGCCGATGGTGAGCGGCAGTTCCAGGCCGCCCTGGAGAGTGACCCGGAGCTCAAGGCCAGGTGGGGAGGGCTGATCATGGATGTGGCCCGGATCCAGTCGGAGAAGGCCACTCTCGGTCCGGAGTACTCCGCCTATGTCCGGTTGGGCCCTGGAGACACCGAATCGGCCATCGTCATCCGGGCACTCTACGCGGCCCAATACCTTCAGGCTCAGCAGATGGGTGCCCCAGTCGGACAGCTGGATCAGATCAAGGCTCAGATCCTGGGGGTCGAGACCCACCCGGAGGAGATGGAGGAAGCCTTCTTGGCGGAACGTCTCCAGGACTTCCACAGATTCCTGGGACTGGACCACCCGGTAACGGTATCAGCCCTGGAGGGCCGGAGCGTGGAAGGAGCCACTACCCACCTCCTGACCCAATCGGCGCTGGCCACCAGAGAGGGGACCCGAGCGGCCCTGGAGGCGGAAACGCTCCTGCCTGACGATCCAGCTATTCGCTTGGCTCAGGCGGTGATTCCCTCCTTGGCAGGGTTCCAGGCCCGGTTCAACGCCCTTACGACCCAGGAAGCCGAGTTGGCGGCCGACCTGGGCAGGGCCCGGTTCGCCGTATATGGCGCCGACGTGCCCCCGGATGCATCGAGGTCCCCCCGCATCACCGATGGGGTGGTGAAACCCTACGAGTACAACGGGACCTTGGCTCCGGTGTACACGACTTTCTTCGGCCTCTACGACCATTTCTATTCCTACGGCCGGGAATCGGACTGGAACCTTCCGGACCGCTGGGTTCCACCCCACCCGGAGCTGGACCTGGGCACCCCGCTGAACTTCATCTCCACCGCCGACACCTACGGCGGGAACTCCGGATCCCCAGCCGTAACACCCGGGTTAGCCATCGTCGGGCTGAACTTCGATCGTAACGTCGAGGGTTTGAGCCGGGACTTCATCTTCCTCCCTGAACGAGGGAGGAACATCATGGTGGACGTCCGGGCCATCAAAGAGGCCATGGACAAGGTCTACGATGCGGATCGTATCGTTCAGGAGATCCTCACCCATCGGCTGTTTCGGACGGAAGCCGAGGCTGACGCCGCCGGAAGACGATGAGTCGCCAGTTTCCGCTCCTCCTCTTTCTTCTCCTGGCCCTTCCCACCCCCGGGAGGGGCCAGGCAATTCTGAACGTGGAGAGTCTTCAGGGGGAGGAGGTGGAGGGAACGCATGGAGAGTTCGCCGGACGGCTCCGGTTGGCGTCCGGGAACACGGACATCCTACAGGTGGGGGGAGATCTGGGTGTGGGGCGCCTCACCGAGCACCACTGGCTCCGGGCCTATGCCGGAATGGAGCATCTGGAGAAGGAAGGAAAGGACCTTCTGGACAACCGGTATCTCCACCTGAGATACAACTACCGGTTCTCGGACCGGTTCAGGACCTTCCATTTCTTCCAGCTCCAGACCAACCAGAACCTCCTTCTGGACCAACGCCGACTCCTGGGGTCCGGGATCAGATACGGGCTCCTGGAGGGAGCACGGGGTCGCCTGGAGGTGGGTGCCGGGTTGATGTTCGAGGCGGAGCGCCTGAACGCG
>JBDRDQ010000032.1:0-2689 GCA_043820695.1 Gemmatimonadota bacterium
GTCGCCCTTGGCGATGGCTACGAAGCTCGCCAACCTGGCCTCGGAGGCCAGGAGGTCGTAGCTGCTGGGATCGAGCGTGCCATCGGCCACGCGGTAGCCGATGGAGAACAGCCTGTGCGAGGGGTCGAAGAGGAATTGGAAGTCCATGGTCTGGACCATCTCTTCGGAGAGCAGTGCGAGGGAGGAGAGACGCTGTCTGAGGGTCGCCGCCGCATAGGGCAGGGTCGTCTCTAGATCGCGGGCATGGCTCTGGACAGAGTCCCGCACCGCACTCGCCCAGGCCAGGACCTCGGATGGGGACCCGTCCTCGATGTCGCTCGAAAGCGTGCGGGCGATGTCCAGGAGATTTTCAGCCTGAACCTTCAATTCCTCGAGCCGTTCCACCCATTCGGAAAGGGAGGTCGGAGGATCCTCCAGAAGAGCCGACATCCCCGCCGTGGCCTCGCGCATCTGTACCGCCGTGACCGTCTGCGTGCGGTGGGGATGCTTGGGGTTCTCCACGGATTCGAGAACCAACAGGAGAGCGTCGCGGACTCCCTCCAGGATCTCCGAACCGAAGGGAGGGCGCTCCATCAGCTCGCGGCACGCTTGGGCCAGGGCGATCAGGTGCCCGGCCAGATTGCCGCTGTCCACAGTGGAAAGGTATATGGGCTCCAGCGGCCGGAGGTCCCGGGTGTCGTACCAGTTGCAGAAGTGGCCTCGTACTCGGTGCAGTTTGGCCATGGTCTCCAGGGTGGCCTCGAGCCGTTTCGCAGTATCCAGGATCCCAATCCAGCCGAAGTCGTGAGCGACCACCGTGCTCAGGAGATACAGACCGAGGTTCGTCGGCGAGGTGCGGTGGGCTTCGACAGGCTCAGGGTCTTCTTGAAAGTTGTCCGGCGGGAGGGCATTCTCCTCCTCGTCCACAAACGTCTCGAAGAAGCGCCAGGTCCGCCGGGCGATCAGCCGCAGGGAGCGCGTCTCCCGGGGGGAGAGAATTTGTGAGTCCGCGATCTTTGCCGGGACGCTCATCCGCCACGCCAGGACGGGCGCCAGCACCCAAAGAAGAACGAGCGGCCCGGCCACGGGCCACGCCTCCGGCTTGAGGACAACGAAGAGGAACCCGGCTCCGACGGCCAGGACCACGCCCCAGCGAAGGTGCCAGTAGAAGGTCCGGAGCCTGAGGTCGGCCCCGTAGTCGGCCTGCGCAGCCGTCACCCATTCGAGGAGATTCCGTTTCGTGAGGTAGAGCCGCCCGAGGGTGCGTACCACGGCATCTACCATGAGCCAGGCCTGGTGGGCCAGCATGGTGATGGCCAGAAGCGTCTGCGACAGCGCCACGGAGATATCGTGTCCCACAGCCCGCAGGTGGCTTCGCTTGGAGATCCCCCATCCCCGTGGGAGGAGGCCGTCGAAAACCGGGATGACGGTGGGCAAAGCGACGGGAACGACGAGAAGGCCCGTCCAAAGGAGGGGAGGAACGTTGGGTAGGATCCAACTGGCCACCGCCACCAGAACCGAAGAAGGCGCGACGAGGCTTCGCCGGAGATTGTCCACCATCTTCCATCGGCCTTGGGTGGGGATGGGAGCCCTCTGCCTTCGCCCGGCGGCATCCCGCGCGTGGCCCAGAATCCAGGGCAGGAGCTGCCAGTCGCCCCGAACCCATCGATGGTGGCGGCGGGCGGCCACCTCGTAGTTGGTTGGGAACTCCTCGAAAAGACCCACATCGGTCACCAAGCCGGCCCGGGCGAACAAGCCCTCGAACAGGTCGTGACTGAGGAGCGCATTCTCCGGTATCGTCCCCTCGAGGGCAGCCTCCAGGGTATCGACGTGATAAATCCCTTTTCCGGTGTAGGACCCCTCCTCGAAGAGGTCCTGATACACATCGGAGATCGCGGCCGCGTAGGGGTCCACGCCCCCGGGGCCCGAGACGATCCTCTGATAGGCCGTGCTTGCCGGTCCGGTCGGCAGGGACGGCGTGATCCGGGGTTGAATGACCGCGTAGCCCTCTACGACCCGTCCCTTTCGGGGGTCGAAGCGCGGCCGGTTCAACGGGTGCGCCGCTGCCCCGACGAGGCGGTAAGCGCTCTCCTTGGGAAGCCGGGTGTCGGCGTCCAGAGTCAGGACGTAACGGACCCCCTGTGGAACCGTGGGCGGCTGTCCGTCGACGGGAATATAAGTGGTGTCCTCGGCACCTCGGAGAAGCCGGTTGAGCTCGTGGAGCTTTCCTCGCTTCCTTTCCCAGCCGATCCACTTGCTTTCCTTCTCGTTCCAGAGACGACGACGATGCAACAGAAGGAAACGGCTCCCGGCTTCGGGCGGGCCCTCGTATTTCTCGTTGAGGCGCCCGATGCCGTACGCCAGCGCGGTGAGGAGGTTCTTGTCGCCGGGCATGTCCTCGCTGGGCGCATCCGCCCAGTCGCTCAGGAGGGCGAAGTGGATATGGCCCTCGGGGTTTGCCAGGTAGTGCACCTCGAGCCGCTCGACCTGCTCTTCGATGTCCAGCTGGTTGGTGAGCAGCATCGGCACGACCACCAGGGTTCGAAGTTCCGGAGGTACCCCCTCGGGAAGCTCGAGCTTGGGGAGCAACCTGGGTGGAACGAGAATTGGAACCAGGCGATTGACGAGGGACACCGCGATCTCTGAGGCGGGCACCAGACCCAGGATTCCCAGCAGGACGAGGACCAAGAAGCCTGCCCCGACCGTCCAG
>JBDRDQ010000033.1:0-6137 GCA_043820695.1 Gemmatimonadota bacterium
CCCACTTTGGCCCAGAGTGTTCCTCCCCGTTGTAGCTGCCGATCAGCCTGAACGATGGTGATTTCGGCCACATTTCCGTTCATGGTGACCGAAAGGCGACCGCCATAAGTGTACGCCTTCTCGACATCGGATGGGCTGGGAAGGGAGAGATCCGGTTCCTCACAGCCCAGGGAGATTCCGAATGCCAGGAGGAAGATGGGCAGAAGGCCTCTGAGGGCTACACCCGATTTCGTTTTCTGCCCCGTCGTGCCGTTCACAGTGGTCTTCTTCGTTCTGGAGTGATCCAAAATGGTTATACCTGAGAAAGCCCCTTCACGTTCATCCGAATGGGAAAAGGGCCCTCGCCAGCATCTCGGCTGCCGATGCAAGAGTTGCCGGGTTCTGTGCCTCTCCTGCAGCGCCTTCGATCACCCCGTACCAACTCACACGCCCGGTGCTGGTCGCGATCAGCGCAGCCGACATCAGGTAGACCCCACCCTCTCCGTACTTCAACTCGACAGGAATCAGTGCAACATCCGCGCCTGTCAGTCCGGCCAGGCGGAGAAGATGCCCGAAGAGAGGATCTCCCACCCGATCGACCTCCGCTTGGAGGAAGATTTGAACGGGTAGGCCCCTGATCTGTGCCGGCACTCCTGGGGACCGTTCAAGGATCCTTTCCATCTCAGGGGGAAAGACCCATGTCACTCCCTCCCCCCGGGTTCGAAGGGCATGGGCCAACTCAGGATCGGCCAGGGTACCCTGGGAAACCCCGGGTTTGAGCTGAACGGGGAGAACCATGACGGTCCAACCTCTGAGGTCGGGAACAGCACCTCGGCTTTCCCCTGGGCCCGGCGGGGAGGGCGGTGGACCACAATTCCACGCCAGAAGCAGGGCCAGCATAAGTGGAGCGACTCGGTTGGGAATTCTCCGCATTTCCCTTCACCTTCCCCTTTCGGTATGGGCAGTAAAGCTAGCCTATTCCGGGAAAGGCTTGAAGCTGAGGGCCGCTTTCCACTCGGCCTCTGTTTTTCTGACCTTTTCTGCCACGAACACTCTCCTCAGACCGAACGGATGACCGCCTTTTCATCAATAGCCTGCCGCTCCTCCGTCTCTGTCCCTTGGGTCCGGGGCTCCCGTCAGCTCCCCCGTTTCCGGATCCACGAAGATGCAAGGGGTGCTCCCCTGGGATCCGGACATCCTCACCGTGTGACCCATGGCCCCGAGAGCCGCCAATGTCTCAGCTGTGACTCCGTCGGCCTCGATTCGGATGACGTCGGGAAGCCACTCATGGTTGAAGCGCTTGGCGCCCACGGCCGAACCGATGTCCATCTTGAAATCGATGATGTTCAGAACCACCTGAAGCACGGTATTGATGATGGTGCGTCCCCCCGGGCTCCCCACAATGGCCACCAGCTTCCCATCCTTCGCCAGGATAGTGGGAGTCATGCTGGAGAGCATTCTCTGCTCCGGCCGGACCAGGTTCGGATCGGTGCCTATGAGTCCCTCGTCGTCGGTGAGCCCGGGAGCGGCGTTGAAGTCCCCCATCTCGTTGTTGAGGAGGAAACCTCCCCCCGGAACGACGATCTTCGAGCCGTATCCCGCTTCGAGAGTATAGGTGACGGAGACCGCCATTCCGTCGGCGTCCACCACGGAATAATGAGTGGTTTCAGGACTTTCATCCGGGAGGAGGATATCGGACGGAGCGGAGACAGAGGCCCGATGGGGGTCGATTCCGGCCCTGAGACCCTCCGCGTAACCCTTGCTGGTGAGCTCCTCCAGAGGAGGGTCGGCGAAGTCTGAATCGGCCAGGTACTTGGCCCGGTCCCGGAAGGCCCGCCGCATGGCTTCCGACAGGTGGTGGACGTAGGCCGTGGAGTTATGGCCCATGGCCGGCAGATCGAAGCCCTCCAGGATATTAAGCATCTCCACCAAAGCGGTTCCGCCGGAGCTCGGAGGCGGCATGCTGATGATGTCGTAACCTTTGTAGCTTCCGTGAATCGGAGTCCTCTCCTGAGGTTGGTAGCGGGCCAGATCCTCCTCCGTGATCATTCCCCCACCTCGTTTCATCTCCTCCGCGATGAGTCGGGCCGTCTCCCCCAGGTAGAAGCCGTCGCGCCCCTGGTCCCTGATCCGCCCCAGGGACCGGGCCAGATCGGGTTGCCGCCAGACTTCACCTACCTCGTAGGGTTCCCCGTCCTTGGAAAACTTTGCCACGCTCGCCGGATAGCTTTCCATCGACCGTAGGCTCCTACGGATGGACCCAGCCAGGGCCTCCGAGAGTTCGAAGCCATCGCCCGCGAGCCGAATGGCCGGGTCAACCAGGCGCGACCACTCTCCACTCCCGTACCTCTCGTGAGCCATTGCGAAGCCAGCTACCGTCCCGGGGACTCCCACGGCCAAATGGCTGTCGTGATGAATCTGAGAGGAGTATTCGCCGGTCTCGTCCAGAAACATCTCCGCATGGGCTGCCAGGGGTGCTTTCTCCCTGAAATCCAGGGCCGTGGCCCGCCCGTCCGGGAACCGAATCACCATAAAGCCGCCCCCCCCGATGTTTCCTGCGGAGGGATGCACTACCGCCAGGGCGAAGCCGGTGGCGATGGCGGCGTCCACTGCATTTCCCCCGGCCTTCAACACCTCAGCCCCCACTCGACTGGCGATGGCGTTGACCGATGCCACCATTCCGTTGGCCGCATGCTGAGGACCCAGCCCGGCCGGAAGGCCCGAGCTTGCCTCCTGGGCCGGTCGACAGGCGGTCGGCTCCAGAGAAACCCCGAGGATAAAGAGGAGCGGGATCAGGGAGAGGGAGAGGAAGGAGCGTGGTGATGTGGTTCGCATGGCCGAATCCGAAGGGTTGGCCCCGTCCCTGGAGGAGGGGATAGGGGCGATGGGTCAAAACTCGCACCCAGAAAGAAAGGGGGTGGCCGCCTTTCGGCAAGCCGCCCAGACCAACCTTGCAGGTCCTTGGATCCGACCCTGCCCCGCCAGGGAGGGGCTCTGACCCCTCAGTCTCCTGTTGCCATGGCCGGGGTTCCCAACTCGGATCGGAGGACAACCTCCTCCGGCGGCACGTTGGGCTTACCCAAGGATCTGACCGCCTCTACCACCATCATGATTCCCAGAATGAGGAGGAACCCAGACACGATTCGGACCGGCAGGGCCGTGGAACCGGAGAAGGAAAGCATGATCGTGGCAGTAAGAGTCATCCCCACCATGAACACCATAGGGATCCCCACGAACTGCCAGGTTCTCCCTGTCCTCTTCAACCACACCGTCACGGCGAGGAGAGCCAGGCCGGCAAGGAGCTGATTGGTAGCCCCGAACACGGGCCATATCGCTCGCCATACCGGTATCACCTGGCCCGTCGGGGTCGTGTAGCTCATGAACGCCATGATGGCCGGCAGGATCAGAGTCAGGATCGTGGCCGTCCAACGGACCCTCCCCTCGGCATTGTTCCAGCCGAAGAATTCCTGGAGGACATAGCGGGCCAGGCGGGTGCAGGTGTCCAGCGTGGTGAGAAGGAAGGTGGACAGGGCCAGAAGCCCCAGCATGGTCCCGTACTGGAGAGGAATTCCCAACGTATTGAAGAATCTTCCGATTCCGGCGGAGAAAAGGCCCACGGGATCGCTTCGAAGGGCATCGACCCCGAAGGTAAGGCCCATGACGGTGCCCAAGGCGATAATGGCCACGATCCCCTCCACCAACATCCCTCCGTATCCGATCTTCCTGGCGTCCGATTCGCACTTGATCTGTTTGGCCGTGGTCCCCGACGCCACGATGGAGTGGAAGCCGCTGCACGCCCCGCATGCCACCGTGATGAAAAGGATCGGGAAGAGTGGCCCCAGGTGAGCCACCTCGGCAAAGGCGGCGTTATTGGGATCCACGAGAGCAGGCCAGGTCACCACGACTCCACCGGAAAGGGTCCCCACCACAATCCCCAGGCCGCCCCCCAATACCGTGATGTAAAGAAGGAAGCTGGAGAGGTAGTCCCTGGGTTGAAGCAAAATCCATACGGGGGTCACCGAAGCCACCAGACAGTAGCCAAGGAGGAGGACGACCCACATGTGTTTGGGGTTGGCGAAGAACGCCGGGATGTAGCTCCCATCCGAGTGGATCTGGGTCGAGAATCCGATGGCGACCAGGAGGGCGGGAACAAAAACCAGAGTGGAAACCCAAACCGGCACCTTCGTTCGGCTGTTCACGATCCCCAGAAGAACGGCAAGGATCATGAAAACCCCGCTGGCCACCGCTACTCCCGTACCCTGGGCCGTCTCGACGCCTGACGCATTCCTGGCATCGATGAAGCTCACGGCCGTCAGGTCCATGAATACCACGATCACATAGGTCATGGTGAGCCAGATGAAGGCCAGAAAGAGCCGGAAGGAGAGGGGCGTCATGTAGTCCTTGGCCAACTCGGCCACGGAGCGGGCCTTATGGCGAATGGACGCCACCATGGACCCGAAATCGTGGACGCCACCCACGAATATGGAGCCCAGCACGATCCAGATGACCGCAGGGAGCCATCCGAAGAAGAGACCGGCCAGGATGGGTCCCACGATGGGACCTGCCCCGGCGATGGAGCTGAAGTGGTGTCCAAATAGGACGGGGGTTTTGGCCGGTACGTAATCGGTGCCGTCGAACATGAACTCCGACGGAACGGCATGCTGGTCATTCAAGCCGAATTTCCTGGCAATCCAAGCACTGTAAAATCGATAAGCCAGGAAAAACAGCACGGCCGCAGTCAGGAGAAGAACCGCCAGCATTCAGTGACCTCCACTATGGAAGAAATCGGCGCCCGAATCGACGCCTTTATCGGTGTCCGAATCGGCGTCTACAGAAGATACCCACCGTCGACCGGGATGACCGCTCCCGTGATGTGCCGGGCCCGTTCGGAGCAGAGGAAGAGGACGAGCTGGGCCACGTCCTGAGGATCCCCGAGTCTCCCCAACACGCTCTTCTCCCTCGCTCGGTCGAGGATTTCCGCAGGAACCTGCTCCGTCAACTGCGTGGTGCGGATGTACCCGGGCGCCACCGCGTTCACGTTGATGTTCTTGGGGCCCAACTCCACCGCAGCACTTCGGGTGAGCCCAATGAGACCGGCTTTGGAGGAGATGTAGTTCGCGAGACCGAATTCCCCACGGACCCCGTGGACCGAAGCCACGTTCACGATCTTCCCCCACTCCTGGCTTCGAAAGATCGGAGCGACAGCCCGAATGAAATAGAACGCGCCGCTCAGATTCGTATCCAAAACAGCGTCCCAGTCCTCGTCCGCCATCCGCCAAAGGGCCCCATCCCTTCCGATCCCGGCATTGTTGACCAGGAAGTGAAGGCCCCCCAGCTCCTCAACGACCTCACCCACGAAGGCCTCGACCTTCTCGGGCTCCCTCACGTCACAGGGGCGGTGACACACGCGGACATCCATGGCCCTGAGCGCCGCCGCCACCTGGTGAGCCAGCCGATGGGATTCGGGTCCGGTGTCCAGGTAGTTGAAGGCCACATGCGCCCCCGATTCCGCAAAGGACAGGGCAATGGCTCTCCCGATACCGGAGGATGCGCCGGTGATGAGGGCGACTCTACCCCTCAGGCCACCTGAAACGCGGGATGGCGCGGGTTGGGTTTCGGTCCCCACGGAATCCAGAAACTCCTGTACCGCCGCCCCGTGACTTTGGTGCGAACCGTGGGCCACGAACTCGTCCGGTGGTTCAGAGGTGAGACTCGCAGGAGGATCTGGCTTTTCGGGCATCCCACACGGTATCTCACAAACGCCCTGTCACGCAACGGGAATATGAACTTCCGGCTGGGAGCCTGGATTCGCCCCCACCCCTCCGCGCTCGGCATTGTGCTTGATGAGGTGGTACATTCCATGGCGATGACCGATTCGGCAGAAGGGCAGAACCGACCCGACCCAGAGGGTCATCCTCTCTTCGCCCGCCCGGAGGTGCAGGAGGCCTGGGCCTTCATACGATCCATCGACCCCTGGGTCCTGGATCGGCAGATGGAGCTCACTGCCATCCCGGCCCCTCCGTTCGAGGAGGAGGCCCGGGGAAAGCGTATGGCCGAGCTTTTCCTGGATGTAGGCCTCGAGGGCGTCCGGACCGATCAGGTGGGCAATGTCCTGGGGGCCCTCAGCGCCGAGGGCACCCGGTCTCCTGACCCGAATT
>JBDRDQ010000034.1:0-2389 GCA_043820695.1 Gemmatimonadota bacterium
TAGCGATCCGCCTCCAGGGCAATGATGGTCTGCCGGGTGACGCCCACGCGCTTCGCCAGCTCTTCCTGGGTCATCTCCCCCTTGTCGAAGCGCATCTTCCGAAGTCGGTTGGTGAAGGGGGATTTCCTGGCCATCAGCTCCCCCGGCTATCGAGGACGAGGATCGCGATGGACCGTATGGAGGTCATGAGCCACCACCCCACCAAGACCAATGGGGCGACGTACACCAGGGGAACTGTACCCTCACTGGCAAATGCCAAGGACGTGCCCACGCCCCAGGCCACCAGGAGGACCCAGAGGGCGGCGTATCCGGCTGTCATCGCCCTGTGTTGAATGGCTTCGTCCCGCTCGTCCTGAATCGGTCGTCGCCTGGCACTGGAAGAGATCAGGGCATGGAACCCGGTGAGGGCCATTACCGAAAAACCGGCGAGAGACGCCATGGCGTTCTTGGTGATCGCCAGGATTCCCAGGACCGCCAATGCGGCCAGCGCGGCAACCGCCAGTTGAAACCAGGCATATTTTCGAAGATCCGTCATGTCATCCTCCTGTGGAGGAGCTCCCGAAACGCCATGATCTATTGTAATACTATTTTTACATTTTGTAACACAAACATTACATTATGAAGAAACTGGAGACGGAAAGACGCCCGGAGCTGGCGGGGCGATTTCCTGGTCGGGGCTTCAGCGTCAGGGCTTCAGTTCGAAGAAGCCCCACGCCTCAGGCCCCTCACCCCGAATCGAGCGCCTCCCAGGCCCGGGCTTCGACGGCCCACGGGATGTCGCGATCGCGTTTCCAGCGGGGGGCGCCGGCAAGGTGGTCGGGGCGGATCCACGGTGCTGGTTCGGCGCCAACCGGCAGGGGCCCTCCGGGTTCCCGGCCGGGAACGGCTGACCTTCCGGCTACCAGAGTTGCCCCCACGTTCGCGCCAGCCAAGCCCGCGTCCACGTTCGCACTCGCCGGTGGCGCCCCAAGGAGCGCCTTCCCCCGGGGGGTGAAGAACGCGACCTGCCCCTTCACATCGAGGCAGACCTTAACGCCGCCCTCGTGAACGGCCCGATGGTGCCGGCGGCATTATTCCGACTTCCGTATTATTCCGACTCGGATAGTTAAGGCACTGTGCAGTCACGGGTTGTGGGTTCTTATGGCGGCATAATCAGAGCCCATTGAGGAAGGCGAGCAGGGTGTCGGTGGCGCGGAAGCGGCGGTAACCGTTCTCGACCGGCGCCAATCGTGAGACGGCATCCTCCCTGCTGGCCAGGTCGGCCTGGAGGTAGATCTGAGTCGTTTCAATGGACTGGTGGCCGAGCCATAAGGCCATGACGGACAGATCGATTCCGGCCTGGCGTAGCTGCATGGCCGCGGTGTGGCGCAGCACGTGAGGTGTGACACGCTTTTCGTGAAGAGAGGGGCAGACCTCAGCCGCGGTATCCGCATGCTTTTTCACGAGCTTCTCCAGGGCGTCCAGGCTCAGGCATCCCCGTCGAGAGGAGGGGAAGACGGGGTCGCCGGGGGCGCCGTCCCGTTCCCTGAGCCAGACCCGGAGGACCTGCATTGTCTGACGGGTGAGAGGGGTGCAACGCTCTTTGCGTCCCTTTCCGGTACAGCGGATGTGGGCATGGTTGCCCGGGACGATCTGGTCGATGCGCAGGTTGGCCAGTTCGGAGGCCCGCAGGCCCGTCTGGATGGCGACGAGCAGGAGAGCGTGGTCGCGCCGACCGATCCACGTGGTGCGGCCTGGTGCGGCCAGGAGGGCTTCGAACTCGGGTCGGGACAGGAAGTCGACGAGTCGGCGGTCGAAACGTTTTTGGGGAATGTCCATGACGCGCTTGACGAGGTCGGCGTGGTCGGGCGCGAGCACCGCGACATAACGGAAGAACGAGTGGATGGCGGCCAAGCGGGCGTTGCGGGTCCGGACACCGTTGTTGCGCTCCACCTCCAAGGAACGGAGGAAAGAGGCGATGAGGGGAGCACTCAGTTCTTCGAGGGCGAGGTTGGAGGGGGCTTGGCCGAGGCGGTCCCGGGCGAAGCGCAGCAGAAGGGAGAAGGTGGTTTTGTAGGCGCTGATGGTATGAGGACTTGCCTGGCGCTGGGTCATCAGGCGCTCGGTGAAGAACGATTGAAGGAGGGGGGCAAGGGTAGTCATGGTAGCTCACCCAGGCTGTCCTCGAGCCGTCCGACCGTGGCACCGAGGAGTTCGGGTACGGCCGAGAGGTACCAGTAGGTACACGACGGGTTCACATGTCCGAGGTAGGTCGAGAGGAGGGGAAGCCGCCGCTCGGCATCCAGGCCGGCCTGATGCCAGTCGATGAGGGTACGGACGGCGAAGCTGTGCCTCAGGTCATGAATGCGGGGGCGGCGGGGTTTACGGTGGGCGAGGCCAGCCCAGTGTA